>NZ_JAMXFI010000109.1:0-27112 GCF_025460875.1 Microvirga yunnanensis | reverse complement strand
GCTGAGGCCCGAACGTTCGACGCGCTCTGGCGAGCGCTCGGTGAAATCTGCGACTTGTTCGAGCCACACGAATGCTGGAACTACCTCAAGGCAGCTGGATATGCGTCCGTTTAACCGTCCGAGGCTCTAGAGCATCGGAGCCAAAAGCGGACCCACTTTTGGGATCAATCCGATGCTCCCCGCCTCAAGGGGCGCATCGTCCGGGACCCTGTCTTGATCGCTCGGCCGGATGGCGCCCCGTCGTCATCACCGGGCCCTGACCATCTTCTCCACGTCATCACCGGGCTCGTCCCGGTGATCCCGATTCCGAGAGGCGCCGTGCTCAAGACAATCGGGATGGCCGGCACAAGGCCGGCCATGACGTGCGGAGGGTGTTCGCACCGGCCCGTGCCACCCTCCACGTCATCACCGGGCTCGTCCCGGTGATCCCGATTGTCCGATGCTCAACTCTTGGCTGGCGCACCGTTGAGGGCGAAAAACCGGGTCCACTTTTTCGCACGGTGCGGTAATGTCCTTCGTTCGGAAGGAGCGAACCCGGCTCACCTCCGCAGCGACAGCGGGTTGTCGGAGAGCGCCGCCGCATCGGGCTGGTCGACGGCGGGCCGTCCGAGGAAGGCGTTCCAGAGCCTCTCCACGGTGTCCCGCTCCAGATCGTCAACGATGAAGACGAGGCGGCTGCGCCGGTCCTCGCTCGGCCAGCGCGGCAGCACGGCCGGGACGTGGATCACGTGCTGGACGCCGTGGATGACCACCGGATGCTCCGGATCCTCCGCGAGCGCCACGAGGCCCTTGACCCGCAACAGCTTCGCTCCCTGAGACGAGCGCAGGAGGTCGAGGAACATGTCGAGGGTGCCCTGGCGGACCGGCTGGTCGCTGGTGAGGCAGAAGGCCCGGATCCTGTCGTCTTGCCGGTTCACGTCGTGATGATGGTGGTGGTGGTCGTGCCCGTGATGGTGGTGATGCCCGTGCTGGTGCGCATGGCTCGCGTGCTCCGCCGCCTCCACGGCTTCCGTCTTCAGCCATTCGGCCACGTCGCCGATCTTGCCGTCGAGGCCGAAGAGGCCGCCGGAGACGACCGCCCCGGCCGGAGCATCGGCGTCCAGGAGAGCGGCGCCCGGGTTGAGCTGGCGTAGCCGTCCGCGCAGCCGGGCGGCGCCATCAGGGTCCTGAACCAGGTCGGTCTTGGTGATCACGATGCGCTCGGCGACGGCCGCCTGCTTCACGGCTTCCCGGTGCGCGTCCAGCGTGGCGGCGCCGTTGACCGCGTCGACCACCGTCACCACGCCTTCGACAGCGTACCGCAGGGAGAGATAGGGGTGGTAGAGCACCGCGTGCAGGATCGGTGCCGGATCGGCCAGACCCGTGGTCTCGATGATCACGCGCTTGAACGGCAGGATGCGGCCGTTGTCGCGCTTGCGCAGGAGGTCCTCGAGGGTTGCGATGAGGTCGCCGCGCACGGTGCAGCAGAGGCACCCGGCGGAGAGCAGCACCATGCCCTCGTCGACGGTCTCCACCAGCAGATGGTCGAGCCCGATCTCGCCGAACTCGTTCATGATGACCACCGTGTCCTGCAGGGCCGGATCCTTCAGGAGGCGGTTGAGCAGGGTTGTTTTGCCCGCGCCCAGGAAGCCGGTGAGGATGGTGAGCGGGATCGGGGCGGGAGGAATCATGGCGGTCATCCTGTCAATCGGCAATCCGCACCAGGGCGGCATCCTTCGGACCGCGCCGTCGGCGCTGTTCCAGCAGAACGTTGGCCACGATGGCGGCCAGCACAAGAGCCCCGCCGGCGATCTGCAGGGGGGCCAGGGTCTCGTTGAGGATCAGGGCCGACGACACGGCGGCCACCACCGGCTCGGCGCAGTAGAGGATTCCGGCCGCCACGGCCGAGATGCGCCCGAGGGCGAGGAACTGCAGGACGAACCCGCCCACGTAGCCGGCGATCGTCATCGTGACGGCGAAGGGCGCCAGGGCCAGGATCGACGGGGGCGCCAGCTGGCCGGCCGCGAGGCTGACGAGGATGGCGGTCGGCAGGATGATCAGCTGGATCCAGAACACCTTCGCCACCACGCCGGTTCGGGTGCAGCGCGCCGCCGCGAAGAACTGGACGGCCGTGGCGATGCTGGCCCCGAACGCGAGGGCCAGGCCGCGCCAGTCCAGGTCCGAAAAGGCAGGTCCGACCACAAGGCAGACCCCGAGGGTCGCGACGGCCACGATGGCGACGAGAGCCTGCGTCAGCGGCGTCCTCTCCACGAAGGGGCTCGCGAGGACGATGATGATGGGATAGGTGTAGAAGACCACGGCCGCGACCGTGACCGGAATGAAGGCAACGGACGAGAGATAGCCGATGCCCTGGAGAGCGCTGGAGACCCCGAGCAGGAGCAGCTTGCCCCGTTCCTTCCGCTCCATCGCGAGCGAGCTTCTCATGATGGCGGCGACGAGGCCCACCAGCACGAGCATCAGAAGAACCCGGTAGACCACGATGGCCGACCCGCTCGCCCCCGTGAAGGACGCGATGCGCGCGTAGACGATGTTGAAGCCGTAGAGGCCGGCCGACGCGAGGGCGAAGAGCAGGCCGTTGGCCGGAGAGGAGGAGCGGGTCATCACGACATCGGATTTGGGACGCCGCACCGTTCGCGCGGATCGCCCGCAAAAGCAAGGCATCAAGCAGAACGCCCGGTCGATGACCGGGCGTCGCAGGACATGAAAGGATCGCGGATCAGTTCGCGACGGCTTTGGGCTTTGCGGCGGCGTCCGCCTTCTGCGGCGCCTTCTTCGTGTCGGCGGGGGTCTTGGCGGCAGGCTTCGAGGAGCCGGACACCGGCTTGACCGCGATGCTGGCGCGCGGCTGATCCTTGCCTTTTGCCGTCGTCTTCACGGGCTCCTTGTCGGCGTCCTTGTCGTCCACCGCCGTGCCGGCCGTGTCCTTCGAAGCAGCCCCCTTGGCAGGCGCCTTCTTCGAAGTGGTGGCCTTCTTGGTCTTCGCCTTGCGGGCCTGCTCGGCCGCCTCTTCGGCGGCGGCCTGGGCGGCGAGCTCGGTCTCGGACGGAGGATTGAGCCCGATCCACACGCGCTCGGGCTCGACGGCCGCCCGGGGGCCCAGCACGGTGCGCACGGGCTTTTCCGTCGTCGCTCCGGCAAAGGCCATCACCTCGGAGGAAAACAGGTTCGGGATGTTGCTGTCGGTCTCCGCGACCGCCGGTGCGTCCTCTTCCTGCGGCATCGGTCCGCGCCGGTCGCAGATGACCGGGCGCATGTCCGGCGGCGTGGTGTTGGCCGAGGCTGGCAGGGCCGCGAGTTCCGGATTGGTGAAGTTCACCTTGCTGCTGAAGCCGCGGTCGAACAGCTCGGCCGCCTTGATGGTGCGCTCGTTGGCCGAGGGCGCGCCGAGCACGACCGTGATGAGGTGGCGGCCGTTCCGGGTGGCGCTGGCCACCACGTTGAAGCCGGCCGAGCAGATGAACCCGGTCTTCATGCCGTCGGCGCCCGGATAGCGGCCGATGAGCCCGTTGGTGTTGCGCATGATGCGCCGGCCGAACTGAACCGCCCCGATGTCGAAAAGATCCCGGTACTGGGGGAATTCCAGCAGCAGGGCGCGAGCCAGGATCGCCATGTCCCGGGCCGAGGTCTGGTTGCGGTCGTCCGGCAGGCCGTGCGGATTGGCGAAATGGCTGCTCACCATGCCGAGGCGCTGGGCATGGGCGTTCATCAGCTCGGCGAAGCCGTCGATGGAACCGCCGATGTTCTCCGCGATGGTCGCCGCGATATCGTTGGCCGACTTCACCATCATGATCTTGAGGGCATTGTCGACGCGGATCTCTGTGCCGGGCTTGAAGCCCATCTTGGACGGAGGCAGGGCCGCCGCGCCGTCGGTGACGGTGAGGAGCGTCTCCATGCTCATCTGGCCCGAGCGCACCTTGTCGAGCGCCACGTAGGCGGTCATCAGCTTGGTGATCGAGGCCGGGTACCAGGGGTCGGTCGCCCGCTCCGCGTGCAGCACGCGGCCGGATTCGAGTTCAACGACAAGAGCAGGGCCGCCGGCGGCCAGAGCCGAACCACCCATCAGGGCGGCAAGGGCAAAGGCTGTCACGCGGAGGGCTCGGCTAACGTTCATGCGGAACGACTCCTTGGCTTCGTCCAACGATAGGAGAGGATCTCGATCAAGCCCCGCCTGTCAGCTGGGCCATTTTTAGTCCCAAACCTAGACCTTGGCTAGGCTGGGTGGATTTTTGCTTGTTTGTACGCCCTTCTTAACGAAATCCGTGGCAAGAGAGTGGCAAGAGCGGCGCGGTTTGAAGATCGATATGACAACATCCCTTCTCTGGATTCCGGTGACCCTGGCCGCCGCGGCCGCCCAGACCGGACGCAACGCCACCCAGCGGCGCCTGACCGAGACCATCGGAACCGTGGGGGCCACGCAGGTTCGTTTTCTCTACGGATTTCCTTTCGCGCTCCTGGCCCTGGTCGTGATGAACCTCGTGACGGGAGAGGTTGTTCCGGGGCCGAACGCCACCTTTCTGGCCTACGCTCTCACCGGCGCCGTGACCCAGATCCTGGCCACCGCCCTCATGCTCGCGGCCATGCGGGAGCGCGCCTTCTCGGTGGTGACCGCCTACACGAAGACGGAACCGGTGCAGGTGGCCCTGTTCGGCCTGGTGCTGCTGGGGGACCGCCTGACGCCCGCCATGGCGCTGGCGATCCTGGTGGCGACCGGCGGGGTTCTGCTCATGTCCATCAAGCCGGGCACGAACCTTGCCTCGTCCGGCCCGAAGCCCGTTCTCTTCGGGCTCGCCTCGGGGGCCTTCTTCGCCCTGGCGGCCATCGGCTTTCGCGGCGCCATCCTGTCGCTCGACGGGGGCTCGGCCCTGATCCGGGCCTCCACGACCCTGGTCTGGGGCTTGGGCTTGCAGACAGCCATCCTCCTGATCTGGCTCGGATTCTTCGACCGCAAGGCCCTGGTGGCGAGCTTCGCGGCCTGGCGGCCCTCCCTGGGAGCAGGCTTCCTCGGCGCGCTCGCGTCCCAGTTCTGGTTCATCGGCTTCGCGCTCACGACAGCCGCGAACGTGCGCACCCTCGCCCTCGTCGAGGTTCTCATGGCGCAGGCGGTGTCCCACCGCTTCCTGGCGCAGACGACCAGCCGACGGGAACTGGCCGGCATGCTGCTGATCCTGGCGGGGGTCGGGTTGCTCCTGTGGGCGCAACGTTAGCTTGTCGCTGCGGCAGACGCATGTTAATGAACATTGTTTCGTTTCCTGTGACCGTGATCGGACCTGCTCCCCATGACCGATGCCGCTGAGATCGCTCAACCCGCCTACCGCGTCCTTCAGGTCGGCGATCCGGTGCCCTGGTTCAGGCAGAACTCATCGAGCAATCCGAACTACAGCTTCGATACCGTGGCCGGGCGTTACGTCGTCCTGTGCTTCTACGGCACGGGCTCCGACGAGGCCGGGCGCGCGACCCTCGACTGCTTTCAGGAGGAGCATCGCGACCTGTTCGACGACGACCGGATCGCGATTTTCGGCGTCAGCGTCGACCCGTCGGACGAGGCGGAGGCACGGGCGAAGCAGATCATCCCGGGCATCCGCCATTTCTGGGATTTCGACGGGGCCGTGGGGCGCCTCTACGGGGCGCTTCCGCGCAACACCCCGGCGGGTCCGTCGCAGATCCCGATCCGGCGCTTCTGGATGGTGCTCAATCCGACCCTGCGCGTGCGCGCCGTCTTCCCCTTCGAGCCGGACGGGAGCGACCGCCACAAGGTGATGGCCTATCTGCGGGCTCTGCCGCCGGTCGACCGGTTCGCCGGCTTCGAGATGCCGGCGCCCGTGCTCGTCATCCCGGACGTGTTCGAGCCCGAATTCTGTCACCATCTGATCGGTCTCTACGAGCGGCATGGCGGCCAGGAATCGGGCTTCAT
This sequence comes from Microvirga yunnanensis, assembly GCF_025460875.1. Lineage (NCBI taxonomy): Bacteria > Pseudomonadati > Pseudomonadota > Alphaproteobacteria > Hyphomicrobiales > Methylobacteriaceae > Microvirga > Microvirga yunnanensis. Next base: position 21,201 of record NZ_JAMXFI010000109.1, on the reverse strand, counting down.
GCGCGAAGTCGGCGGCAAGACCGTGGCGGTCCACGATCCGAACCACAAGCGGCGCAAGGACTATACGATCGAGGATCCGAACCTGATCCGTCAGGTGCAGCACCGCATCATTCGCCGGATCAATCCGGAGATCGAGCGGGTGCATTTCTTCAAGCCCACCCGCATGGAGCGCTACATCGTCTCCTGCTACGCGGCCGAGGACGGCGGGCATTTCCGGGCGCACCGGGACAACACCACGAGCGGCACGGCCCATCGCCGCTTCGCCGTCTCCATCAATCTCAACGGCGATTTCGAGGGCGGGGAGGTCAGCTTCCCGGAATACGGCCCACGCAGCTACAAGGCTCCCCCCGGCGGCGCCGTGGTGTTCTCCTGCCCGCTGCTCCACGCGGTGTCGCGCGTCACGCAGGGCCGGCGCTTCGCCTTCCTGCCCTTCCTCTATGACGAGGAGGCGGCCAGGGTCCGCGAGGCGAACAACGCCCATCTCGGCGAGGGCGTGGGCGCTTACAGGGCCTGACCCCGGTCCTCCGACCTCAGCGCGAGCGGCAGGACGGTGTCCCGGGTGAGCGGGGCCAGCGGCGCCTCGCCCGGTTCGCGCGGATCGACCCAGGCATATTCCTCGATCTCGGCCCGGCAGACGAGCGCACCGGCAAGCCTCACCGCGTAGAGGGCGGCCCGCACCCGCCGTCCCGGCTCGTTCGCCGCCGGAGCCTCGAAGGTGCCGAGGCCCGTCACGGAGCCCGGCACGAGGCCGCAGCCGAGTTCCTCGCGGAGTTCCCGGTCGAGCGCGTCCAGATCGCCTTCGCCCGGCTCGCGCTTGCCGCCGGGCTGCATGAAGCTTTCCGTGCCGCGCTTGCGCACGAGCAGGACATGGCCGCGTCCGTCGCGCACCAGGGCGGCGACGATGTCGATCACCGTTCGCCCGCCTTGATCCATTTGTCGACCTTCGGCGGTTCATAGGAGCGCACGGCCTCGACCAGGGCGGCGGGCTTGCTCTCGACGATCAGCATCGCCCGGTGGATCGGCTTGACGAAGCTGCGGTCCACCACGTCGTCCAGGAAGTCCGTCAGCTTGTCGTAGAAGCCGCCCGCGTTCAGGAGCGCGCAGGGCTTGCGATGGTAGCCGAGCTGCGCCCAGGTCCAGACCTCGAACAATTCCTCGAAGGTGCCGAGCCCGCCGGGCAGGGCGACGAAGCCATCCGCGAGTTCCGCCATCAGGGCCTTGCGCTCGTGCATGGAGCCCACCACCCGCAGATCGCTCAATCCCCGATGGGCGATCTCCTTGTCCACCAGGGCCTGCGGCATCACGCCGATCACGTGGCCGCCCCTCGCCAGGACGGCGTCCGCCACGGCCCCCATGAGGCCCACGGAGGCGCCGCCATAGACCAGTTCGATGCCGTTGGCCGCCAGGGTTTCGCCGAGGGACCGGGCTGCCTCGAGATAGACCGGATCCTGGCCGCTGCTCGAGCCGCAGAAGACACACAGTCGCATGGGATTGTCCTTCCTGATTCGCGTCGGGATCGATGAACGACAGGTTCGCGCCGAGCTCAAGGCCCGGGGACCCGTTCCGGGCGCAGACCTGCCATCGCATGTCCGACTTGCTGAAAGCTCCGAAGAGGGCCACCTTGTCTCCCAACGAGACAATCCCCGAGGAGACATCCATGACCGCCTGCATCGTCGGCTGGGCCCATACCCCGTTCGGCAAGCTCGACAGCGAGACCGTCGAGAGCCTGATCGTCCGCGTCGCCAACGAGGCGCTCGAACACGCGGGGCTCGGGCCCGAGGACGTGGACGAGGTGGTGCTCGGGCATTTCAACGGCGGCTTCTCGGCCCAGGACTTCACTGCCTCCCTGGTGTTCCAGGCCAGCGACAAATTCCGCTTCAAGCCGGCGACCCGAGTCGAGAATGCCTGCGCGACGGGTTCGGCGGCCGTGCACCAGGCGATCAAGACCATCGAGGCGCGCCGCGCCCGAACCGTGCTGGTGGTCGGCGTGGAGCAGATGACGACGACGCCCGGCCCCGAGATCGGCAACATCCTCCTCAAGGCCTCCTATCTGCCCGAGGACGGCGGCACGCCGGGCGGGTTCGCGGGCGTGTTCGGCAAGATCGCCGGCACCTATTTCCAGCGCCACGGCGACCAGTCCGACGCCCTGGCCATGATCGCGGCGAAGAACCACCGGAACGGCGTCGACAATCCCTACGCGCAGATGCGCAAGGATCTGGGCTTCGACTTCTGCCGGGCCGAGAGCGAGAAGAACCCGTACGTGGCCGGTCCCCTCAAGCGCACCGACTGCTCGCTCGTGTCGGACGGCGCAGCCGCCCTGGTGCTCGCCGATACCGAGACGGCTCTGCGGATGAAGCGCGCGGTGGCTTTCCGGGCCACGGCCCACGCGCAGGATTTCCTGCCGATGTCGAAGCGCGACATCATCGCGTTCGAGGGCTGCGCGGAAGCCTGGCGGCGTGCCCTGTCGCAGGCCGGAATCCAGCTCACTGACCTGTCCTTCGTGGAGACCCACGACTGCTTCACCATCGCGGAGCTGATCGAATACGAGGCCATGGGCCTGACCCCGCGCGGGCAGGGCGCCACGGCCGTCAAGGAAGGCTGGACGAACCGCGACGGCAGGCTGCCGGTGAACCCCTCCGGCGGCCTCAAGGCCAAGGGCCATCCCATCGGGGCGACGGGCGTCTCCATGCATGCCCTCTCGGCCATGCAGCTCTGCGAGGAGGCCGGCGGCATCCAGGTGAAGAACCCGGTGCTCGGCGGCATCTTCAACATGGGCGGCGCCGCGGTGGCGAACTACGTGAGCGTGCTCGAGCGGATCAAGTGACGAGGCACAAGGCGCTCGGCCATTCGGCTGGCGCTCCGGCCAGGAATGAAGCCGTTCGGCTGTCATGGCCGGGACAAGCCCGGCCATCCCGATGCGGTGTGGCGCGGCGCTTCACCGACGCGTCATCACCGGCACAAGGCCGGTGATGACGTCGCAAGTGGCTTTGACTCATTCCCCCGGAGCCTTGGCCTGGATGGCCAGGGCGTGCAGGCCCCGGTCGAAGGCGCCTTTCAAGGTCTCGTTGACGAGCCTGTGACGCTCGACCCGGCTCTTGCCGGAGAAGGCGTCCGACACGATATAAACCTGGAAATGAGTTTCTCCGCCCTCCCGCCAGCCGGCATGGCCATGGTGCTTTTCTGATTCGTCCGTGACGGTCAGTTCGGTCGGCTGCAGGCTGTCCTGCAAAGTCCGTGTGATCCAGTGCTGAAGGGTCATGCTGATTCGTAAACCTTTTTGAACGGGTCTGCGGCGAAAAGCGTTCAGGCCTTGGCTCAAGGCCCCAAGCCACTCATAATCGCTGAATCATGGATCTCAACTCGCCTCTTTTCGACCGCATCCGGATCAAGCCCTCCTGCGAGGAGCCGCAGGAGACCAAGGGGCCCGTGTGCGAGCACCCCTCCTGCAAGGCGGCAGGGGAATACCGCGCCCCCAAGGGGCGCGACCGGGAGGGCCAGTACTGGCGCTTCTGCCTCCAGCACGTGCGCGAGTACAACGCGTCGTACAATTACTTCGCCGGCATGTCCGACTCGGCCGTGGCCGCCTTCCAGAAGGATTCCATCATCGGCCATCGCCCGACCTGGACCATGGGCATGAACGCCTCCGGCCAGGGCGACGAGCAGGGCGCCAAGGCTCAGCCGCGGGACTGGGGCTATTTCGACCCGCTCGGGATCCTCAAGGGCGAGGATTTCACCCAGGCCCGGACCAGCCGGGCCCGGCCCGAGCCGAAGCAGCCGCGCCATACCGGAGCGGTGCGCCGGGCCCTCGACATCCTGGGTCTCGACGAGACCGCCGACGGACCGGCCATCAAGGCCCAGTACAAGGCCCTGGTGAAGCGTTTCCACCCGGACGCCAACGGGGGCGACCGTTCCTTCGAGGAGCGCCTGCGCGACATCATCAAGGCGCACGACGCCCTCAAGACCGCCGGCCTGTGCTGAACCGACATCCGTTCAGGCAAGGCTGCTAGGCGTATTAGGAAATTGCGCCATTCCGTCATGGAGGTTAAGAAGCCCATGACGTTTTCGAGACACCCTTCAAAGACCGAGAGGCCCCTATGACGGCACAAACCGAGACAGCGACCCTTCTGCCTGACATGAAGGTGTCCGTGCGACAGGTCTTCGGCATCGACTCGGATCTGGAAGTTCCCGCATTCTCGCAGGCCGAGGGGCACGTGCCCGACCTCGATCCCGACTACCTGTTCGACCGGGACACGACCCTGGCGATCCTGGCGGGCTTCGCGCGCAACCGCCGCGTCATGATCACGGGCTATCACGGCACCGGCAAGTCGACCCATATCGAGCAGGTGGCCGCCCGCCTCAACTGGCCCTGCGTGCGCGTGAACCTGGACAGCCACGTGTCCCGCATCGATCTCGTCGGCAAGGACGCCATCGTGCTGCAGGAGGGCAAGCAGGTCACGGCCTTCCAGGACGGCATCCTGCCCTGGGCCCTGCAGAACAACGTGGCCCTCGTGTTCGACGAATACGACGCCGGCCGCCCGGACGTGATGTTCGTGATCCAGCGCGTGCTGGAGCAATCGGGCAAGCTCACGCTCCTCGACCAGAAGCGCGTGATCCGGCCTCACCCGGCCTTCCGCCTCTTCGCCACGGCCAACACCGTGGGCCTCGGCGACACCTCGGGCCTCTACCACGGCACCCAGCAGATCAACCAGGGCCAGATGGACCGCTGGTCCATCGTGACGACGCTCAACTACCTGCCGCACGACAAGGAGGTGGACATCGTCCTCTCCAAGGCGAAGCACTACCAGGAGGATGCGTCCGGCCGGGACATCGTCAACAAGATGGTGCGCGTGGCCGACCTCACCCGCTCGGCGTTCATGAACGGCGATCTCTCGACCGTCATGAGCCCGCGCACGGTGATCACCTGGGCGGAGAACGCCGAGATCTTCGGCGATACGGGCTTCGCCTTCCGGGTCACCTTCCTCAACAAGTGCGACGAGCTCGAGCGCGCCCTGGTGGCCGAGTTCTACCAGCGCTCCTTCGGCAAGGAGCTGCCGGAGAGCGCCGTGAACATGGTGCTGAGCTGATCGACGACCCGGCATCCTCACCCTGAGGAGCAGAGCGTCTCGAAGGACGCGGATGCCAGGTCTGGAGATTTCTGGAAGCGCCCTCGTTCTCCGAGGCGGCCTTCGGCCTCCCTGGAGCGAGGGCTTATCGGAAGCGACAGGCAACGATGTCCATTTCGAACCGCAAGCCGGGTGAGAAGAAGGAAGCGCCGGCGGAGCCGCTGAAGCGCTCCATCGCCGGCACCATGAAGGCGATCGCCCGCAAGCCCGATCTCGAGGTCGCCTTCGCGTCCGACCGTCCGGTGCTCATGGGTCAGGACAAGGCCCGACTGCCGGAGCCGCCCCGGCGGCTGACCGCGCAGGACGTGGCGGTTCTGCGCGGCAACGCGGACGCCATGGCGCTGCGCCTCGCCTGCCACGACACCGGCCTTCACCGGAAGCTCGCCCCCGAGGGCCAGGCCGCCCGTGCCGTGTTCGACGCGGTCGAGCAGGCGCGCGTGGAATCCATCGGCTCGCGGCGCATGGCCGGCATCTCGTCCAACATCTCGGCCATGCTGGAGGACCGCTACCACCGCGGCGGAAAATACGAGGAGATCACCGATCGGGCCGACGCACCCCTGGAGGATGCCCTCGCTCTCCTGGTGCGCGAGCGCCTGACCGGCGCGAAGCCGCCGGCCTCCGCGGCCAAGATCGTCGATCTCTGGCGCGACTTCATCGAGGACCGCGCCGGGCGCGACCTCGACGGCCTGCTGAAGAACATCGAGAACCAGCGCAGCTTCGCCCGCTCGATCCGTGACCTGCTGTCCTCCCTCGACATGGCCGACGAGGCGGCGCTCGACTCCGAGGACGAGGAGAACGAGGACGAGAGCGAGTCCGACGAGCAGGAGCAGCAGGGCGAGGGCGAATCCGAGCAGGAATCCCAGGGTGACCGCGCCGAGGTGGAAATCAGCGAGGATTCGAGCGACGAGATGGAGGACGGCGCCACGGAGGAGGCCGACGGCCCGTCCGGCGAGCTGCCCGAGGAATCCGAGGAGGCGGACTCGGAGGATGCCGGCGAATCCTGGCGTCCGCCCTCCCGTTCCAACGAGGCGCGCGGGCCCGACTACAAGGCCTATACCCAGAAATTCGACGAGATCATCCACGCGGAAGACCTGTGCGACGCGGACGAGCTGACGCGCCTGCGCGCCTATCTCGACAAGCAGCTCGCCCATCTCCAGGGCGTGGTGGGGCGCCTCGCCAACCGCCTGCAGCGCCGCCTGATGGCGCAGCAGAACCGGGCCTGGGAGTTCGACCTCGAGGAGGGGGCTCTCGACCCGGCGCGCCTGCCGCGCATCGTCATGGACCCGTTCCAGCCCCTGAGCTTCAAGCAGGAGCAGGACACCAACTTCCGCGACACGGTGGTGACGCTTCTCCTCGACAATTCGGGCTCCATGCGCGGGCGCCCGATCACCGTCGCGGCCACCTGCGCGGACATTCTCGCCCGCACCCTGGAGCGCTGCGGCGTGAAGGTCGAGATCCTGGGCTTCACCACCCGGGCCTGGAAGGGCGGGCAGGCGCGCGAGACCTGGCTGCAGAACGGCAAGCCGGCCAATCCCGGCCGCCTGAACGACCTGCGCCACATCATCTACAAGTCGGCGGACGCGCCCTGGCGGCGCGCGCGCAAGAATCTCGGCCTGATGATGCGCGAAGGCCTGTTGAAGGAGAACATCGACGGCGAGGCCCTCGACTGGGCGCACAAGCGCCTGCTCGGGCGGCCCGAGCAGCGGCGCATCCTGATGGTGATTTCGGACGGGGCGCCGGTGGACGACTCGACGCTCTCGGTCAATCCCGGCAACTACCTGGAGCGGCATCTGCGCTTCGTCATCGAGGAGATCGAGACCCGCTCGCCCGTGGAACTCATCGCCATCGGCATCGGCCACGACGTGACGCGCTACTACCGCCGCGCCGTGACCATCGTGGACGCGGAGGAGCTCGGCGGCGTCATGACCGAGAAGCTCGCGGAGCTGTTCGAGGAGAATGCCGGCCCGCCGGCCAGAGGCGCTTCGAGGGGCGCTTCGAGGGGCGCCCCCCGCCGCAGGGCCGTCGCTTGAGGCTCACCCGTCGCGGCTTTCTGACCGGTGCCGCCGCCGCCGCGGCGACGCTCGCCTGCACGGGCGTGGCCGTGGCGCAGCGCCCGCAGGCCTTCCGGGGCGCGACGGCCATCGACGTGGAGGCGCGGCCGATCAGCCGGCTCTCCACCACCGATCCGGACCGCAGCCGCTTCGGCGCTCTGATGTTTCGCTCCGGAATCGATCTGCGCTCCCCGGTTTCGGCCTTCGGGGGCTTCTCCGGCCTGTGGCGCTCGGCGAACGGCCGGGAGATCGTCGCGCTGGCCGACAACGCGCAGGTGCTCAAGGCCCGGATCGAGACGTCCGACGGACGATTGTCGGGCCTGTCCGGCCCGGTGCTCTCGCCTCTGATCCTGAGCAACGGCGTTCCCCTCAGACGCTCGCGCTACTACGACACGGAGAGCCTCGCGCTTGCCGGCAACGCTGCCTATGTGGGCGTCGAGCGCAACCATGCGGTGATCCGATTCGACCGGACGGCGACGGGAAGCATCGTCCGCGGCGTGCCCATTCCGGTGCCGAAGGAGCTGCGGGACCTGCCGAGCAACGCCGGCCTCGAAGCCGTCGGCGTCGCACCCCCGGGCTCGCCCCTGAGCGGTGCCCTGGTGGGGATCGCGGAGGGCGGCAGCGGCTTCATCCTCACGGGGCCGCGGCAGGGCGCCTTTCAGATCGCCCTGTCGGACGGCTACAGCGTCACCGATCTCGCGTTCCTGCCCGACGGCGATGCCGTGGTCCTGGAACGCAGTTTCTCGCTCTTCGGCGGTTTCGGCTGCCGCCTTCGCCGCATCGAGGCCGGCGCGGTCAAGTCCGGCGCCCGCCTGGACGGCGAGATCCTCTACGAGAGCGAAGCCTCGCACCAGATCGACAACATGGAGGGGCTCGCCGTTCACCGGGAGGGCGGCGACATCGTCCTCTCGCTGATCTCGGACGACAACTTCAGCTCCCTGCAGAAGACCGTCCTGCTCGAATTCGCGCTTGCGGGTTGAGCCGCCGGGGGGCTGCCTTCCGTAGCGGCAATTGCCCCTTTTCTCATCATTCATTGCCTGCCTCTATCCCTTCGTCTCGCTTGAAGCCCTCCGTTTTCGGCCACTAAGCTTCGTTCATGCGGGCCCGCTGCCAATGGTTGCGCCGGGTGTCCGTCCGAACGGGCTGAAGGAGATCGGGTGGCGGCACGGGTGATCTTCGACGAGATGAGCGGCCATGACGGCCGAAGCCGGGATGCCTACCGCATCCTCCAGGACTGGCTGAAATCGGCGCCGCCGCAACTGCTGGAACACCGCCGCGAGGAGGCGGAGCTCTTCTTCCGCCGGGTCGGCATCACCTTCGCGGTCTACGGCAATGCGGAAGCCGAGGAGCGGCTGATCCCCTTCGACATCATCCCGCGCATCCTATCGGGCCAGGAATGGGCCCGCCTCGCCCACGGCCTCGAGCAGCGGGTCAAGGCGCTCAACATGTTCCTCAAGGACATTTATGGCGCGCGCGAGATCCTGCGCGCCGGGATCGTCCCGCCGGAGCTCGTCTACCTCAATCCCTACTACCGCCCGCAGATGCATGGGTTGACCCTGAACAGCGACATCTACGTGCAGGTGGCGGGAATCGACATCGTCCGGGTCGACGACCAGGACTTCTACGTGCTCGAAGACAACCTGCGCACGCCCTCCGGGGTCTCCTACATGCTGGAGAACCGGGAGGTGATGATGCGCCTCTTCCCTGAACTCGTGGGCATGCAGCGCATCCGGCCGATCGAGAACTACGTCGACGAGCTCCTGGGCACCCTCAAATCCGTCGCGCCGGCGAGCTCCCCCTGGGACCCGACCGTCGTTATCCTCACGCCGGGATCCCTCAACTCCGCCTATTACGAGCACAGCTTCCTGGCCGACCGCATGGGCGTGGAGCTGGTCGAGGGGCGCGACCTCTTCGTGCGCGACGAGATGGTCTACATGCGCACGACCGAAGGGCCCAAGCGGGTCGACGTGATCTACAGCCGCATCGACGACGACTTCCTCGACCCGCTGGTCTTCCGGCCCGATTCCGCCCTCGGGGTGCCGGGCCTGATCGCCGCCTACCGGGCCGGCAACGTGGCCATCGCCAATGCGCCCGGAACGGGCGTGGCCGACGACAAGGCCATGTACTCCTACGTGCCCGACATCGTGCGCTTCTACATGGGCGAGGAGCCGATCCTGAAGAACGTGCCGACCTGGCGCTGCCGTGAGCAGGATTCGCTCTCCTACGTGCTCGACAACCTGCACGAGCTCGTCGTGAAGGAGGTCAACGGATCGGGCGGCTACGGCATGCTGGTGGGCCCGCACGCGACCGCGGAGGCGCGCGAGCATTTCAAGGGCCGGATCCTGGCCAGCCCCGACAACTACATCGCCCAGCCGACCCTCGCCCTGTCGACGAGCCCGATCTTCACCGAAAAGGGGCTGGCGCCCCGGCACGTGGACCTGCGCCCCTTCGTCCTGACCGGGCGCGACGGCGTCAGGCTGGTGCCGGGCGGTCTGACCCGGGTGGCCCTCACGGAGGGCTCGCTCGTGGTCAATTCGAGCCAGGGCGGCGGGACCAAGGATACCTGGGTGTTGAGTGAATGAGCCGGAGCGTTTCTCGTGCTGAGTCGTGATGCCGACAGCCTCTATTGGCTCTCCCGCTACGTGGAGCGGGCCGAGAACACGGCCCGTATCCTCGATGTCGCCTATCGCATGGCGTCGATGCCGATCTCCTATAACGGGGTCGAGACCAACGAGTGGGAATCCGCCCTGATCACCGCCGGCGGCATCGACCAGTTCCGCGCCGTCCACGGGGAGGCGACGCCGGAGAACGTGATCGAGTTCCTGGCCTTCTCCGAGGCCAATCCGTCGAGCATCCAGTGCTGCTTCGACACGGCCCGGCAGAATGCCCGTTCCGTGCGCTCGGCGCTCACCTCCGAGATGTGGGAGGCGATCAATTCCGCCTGGCTCGATCTGCGCCGCTACAAGGCGCGGTCGATCAAGGTGGAGGACCTCCCCCGCTTCCTGAACCTGGTGAAGGAGGCCTCGCTCCGCTACGACGGCTCGGCCATGCGCACCATGCTGCGCAACGACGCCTACTGGTTCTCGCGCCTCGGACTCTACATCGAGCGGGCCGACAACACCGCGCGGGTGCTCGACGTGAAGTATCACGTGCTCCTGCCGCAGGATGCGGCCGTGGGCGGCGGCATCGACTATTATCAATGGGCGGCCATCCTGCGCTCGGTCTCGGCGCTGGTGAGCTATCAATGGGTCTATCACCAGAACCTGAGGCCCTGGCTCGTGGCCGATCTCCTGATCCTGCGCGAGGAGATGCCGCGGTCGCTCGCCGCCTGCTATGCCGCCCTCTCACGCCATCTGGACGACATCTCCCATCGCTACGGCACGTCCGGGTTGGCGCAGCGCCAGGCGAGGGCCACCCATGCCCGGCTGGCGAACCAGAACATCGATGATATCTTCCAGCACGGGCTGCACGAGTTCCTGCAGGAGTTTCTCGCCGAGAACAACCGCCTCGGCCACGCCATCACGAACCAGTATCTGTGCTGACCCATGCGCATCCGCATCACCCACGAGACGGTCTATCACTACAGCGAGCCCGCCAAGTCGGCGATCCAGCTCCTGCGACTGACCCCGCGTGGATCGGACAACCAGACGGTCCTGTCCTGGACCATCGACCTGGACGGCGACGGACGGCTGATGCGCCGGGAGGACTGGTACGGCAACATCGTCCACAGCCTGTCGGTCTCGGGCCCCGTGAGCCAGATCACCCTGCACGTGGCCGGCGAGGTCGAGACCACGGACACGGCCGGCCTCGTCCGCGGAGGGGTCGAGCGCTTCCCGGAGCTCTTCTACCTGCGGGAGACGCCGCTGACCCGGCCGGACGCGGCCTTGCGCGACTTCGCCGCACTCACGGCGGGCCGCTTCACCAATCCCCTCGACCAAGCCCACGCGCTCATGAACGCCATCCCCGAGCGCCTGCGCTTCGACACGCAGGCGACGAGCGCCGCGACCGCGGGCGCGGATGCCTTTGCGGCCGGCCACGGGGTCTGCCAGGACTTCACCCATGTCTTCCTGGGCGCCGCCCGCTCCCTGAACATTCCGGCCCGCTACGTATCGGGCTATCTGCACAAGCCCGGGGAGGCCGAGCAGGAGGCGGGGCATGCCTGGGCCGAGGCCTATGTCCCGGATCTCGGCTGGGTGAGTTTCGACCCGGCCAATGCCGTTTCCGCAACGGAACACTACGTCAGATTGGCCATCGGGCTCGATTATCTTGATGCGGCCCCGGTTCGAGGAAGCTATTACGGAATCACCCGTGAAGCGCTCGACGTTCGTCTGAGGATCGAAAGCGCCCGTCAAGCACAGGCGTGAGAATGGCCTCGACAGCTGAGCAACTCGACCAGAAGGCCCCTGGAGGAACCCCCATGACGTATTGTGTCGGCATCCTGGTGCGGGATGGTCTCGTCATGATCGCCGATACGCGCACCAATGCGGGCGTCGACAACATCGCGACCTTCCGCAAGCTGCACCTGTTCGAGACGCCCGGCGAGCGCATCGTCACCCTGGCGACGGCCGGCAACCTCTCGGCGAGCCAGTCGGTCCTGTCCCTGCTGACCGAGGGGCTCGAGAATCCCGAGACTGGCGCGGTCGAGACGCTCCTGACGGTGCCCAGCATGTTCAAGGCCGCCCAGCTCGTCGGCCGCGCCATCCGCCAGGTCTACGAGGTCGACGGGGTCGAGATCGAGAAGCGGCAGATGACCTTCGACGTCACCATGCTGCTCGGCGGGCAGATCGGCTCCGCGCCCATGCGGCTCTATCAGGTCTATTCCGCCGGCAACGCCATCGAGGCGACGATCGACACGCCCTTCCTGCAGATCGGCGAGCCCAAATACGGCAAACCGATCCTCGACCGCGCGATCTCCCACGGCACCAGCCTGGTGGAGGCGCTCAAGCTCGGACTCATCTCCATGGACTCGACCCTGAAGTCGAATCTCGGCGTCGGGCTGCCGATCGACATCGTGGTGGCCAAGCGCGACGCCCTGAAGACCCAGATCACCTACCGGATCCAGGAGGACGAGCCCTATTTCCGGGACCTGCGCGAGCGCTGGTCGGCCGCCTTGCGCGCGGCCCACCAGGCCATCCCGCATCCGCCCTATGCGGAAGAGGTTCTCTGACGGTTACAGGGGGAGCGGGGCCGTCGATCGCTCCGATCGAGCCGAGCCGAACGGAGCGCGAGCCTACGAGGACCCGGATGGCAGGTCCGGCGTCCTTCAGGCCGCCTGATGGTGGTGCTTCGCCTCGGAGCGCATGAGCCGCAGAACCGCTCCATAGGGGGCGATCGCGATCGCCGCGAGCGAGAGCTTCACCAGGTAGTCGGCCACCGCCAGATTGGCCCAGGGCAGGGCGATGCACTGATCCGCGATGCCGACCTGGCCGAGCGCCTCGCTGATGGTGAGGCCGAGGCCGGGCACCACGCCGCAATAGAAGGCGAATGAGAAGAAGATCGCCGTGTCGAGACCCGAGGAGATCACCGAGGACACGAAGGGCGGCATCCACCATGCATGGCCGCGCAGGCGGAAGAAGATCTGGATGTCGAGAAGCTGGGCCACCAGGAAGGCCGCGCCCGACGCGATGGCGATGCGCGGCGAGGCGAGCACGACAGAGAGCAGGACGGCCAGGACGAAGCCGGCATAGACCACCCGGCGGGCGCCCCTGGGGCCGAAGCGCCGGTTCGACAGGTCGGTGACCAGGAACGAGAACGGATAGCTGAAGGCGCCCCAGGTCAGGTAATCGCCCAGGCCCAGATGCTGGAAGGGATACTGGACCAGGATGTTCGACGAGAGGACGACCAGGGTCATCGCCGTCAGGGCGATGAGGAAGTCGCGGCGGTCGAGCTTGGTCATGGCAGGTTCTTCCCGGGACGGCAGCTAAGCCATTGAAGCAACGCAAAACGGGCGGCCTCGAGGCCGCCCGCAGCGCAGATGTGATCGGCGGATCGGGAAATCAGCTCGCGGCGGCGAGCTTCTTCTCGATCTCGCGCTTCACCGCAAGGGCGGTGGTGGAGAGCTCCTCGGCCTTGGCCTTGGCCAGGAAGGCGTCGAGGCCGCCGCGGTGCTCGACCGAGCGGAGCGCATTGGCGGAGACGCGCAGGCGCACGGAGCGCTGCAGGGTGTCAGACTGGAGCGTGACGTTGCAGAGGTTCGGCAGGAACTTCCGCTTCGTCTTGCGGTTCGAGTGGCTCACCAGGTGGCCACTCAGCACGGCCTTGCCGGTCAGTTCGCAACGGCGCGACATGGGTTCAATCCTATTCGTCTATGAAGGGTCGCGACCTCGAATTCGCGGGTTTGCCTGATCGCAGATCCCGCGCGGCCGGACACCAGAAGTCCTTGGAAGGTGCGAGCCTATAGGCCAAAAAAGGGGCGGGCGTCAAGAATAGTGCGACGCCGCATCTCGTTTTTTTGGAGCACCAGGGTCATTATCTGTTCCGAATCTCGTGCGATGCAACGGAATAGACTGTCGGAAACGCCCTATGCGCCTCATCGCCTCAGCTCTCGTGACCCTGACCTTGGCCGGCTCGGCCTCGCTCGCGCAAGCCCAGAGCCCGCAGGGTCAGACCCTGAAGGTGAGCTATGACATCACCCTGGCCGGCCTTCCCTTGGGCAAGGCCGACCTGTCCTCGTCCTTCAACGGGGCGAGATACGAGATGGAAGGGCGGGCGAAGCTGACGGGGCTCGCCATGATCCTGACCGGCGGCAAGGGCGAGGCCAACGCGTCCGGCACCCTGGCCGGAGACGCGCCGCCCCGCTCGACCAGTTTCGCGGTGATTTCCAAGACCTCCGACAATCAGCGTACCGTACGCATGGGCCTGAAGAGCGGCCGGGTGGCCAAGATCGAGATCGAGCCGCCCCTCGAGCCCAAGCCCGACCGGGTCCCGGTCAAGGCGGCCGACAAGCGGGACGTGGTCGACCCCATGAGCGCGCTGCTGATGCCGGCCGTAGCCTCCAAGGGTCTCACCGACCCGGCCAATTGCGACCGGACCCTGCCGGTCTTCGACGGGGCGTCCCGGATGAACGTGGTCCTGTCGTACGCGGAAACGAAGACAGTCGAGATGGCGGGCTATTCCGGCCCCGTCCTCGTCTGCAATGCCCGCTACGTGCCGATTTCCGGCCACCGGAGCGAGCGGCCGGCAACGAAGTTCATGCAGGACAACAAGGACATGTCCGTGTGGCTGGCGCCCGTCGAGGGGCCGCGCCTGCTCTTTCCGCTCAAGATCTCGGTCCGCACCATGATCGGCATGGGCGAGCTGCAGGCCTCCCTGTGGTCGCTGGAGGGCGGCAAAACGTCTGCGCCCGCCCGGAAGGCCGAGACGGGGGACGAGACCGTCAAGGCCGAGGCCGTGCCGTAAGCCGGGACAGATCCAAGTCTTCCCCGAGTCTTCCCCGAGTCCTCCCCAAATTCCCTGAAGTCCTGAAAGTCCCATGGACATTCGCGCCGATCCGGGTAGCGAAAGCAGCCATTCGCACCATATAAGGGTTAACCGCAGCCCGCCGCTTGGGACTGAGGCTGCTTTGTAGAGAAGGCTCCCGGCGCCGGTCTCCGGTCCTAAAGCCTCTCGGCTCTCACTCCGGGACCTTTCCGATTACCCGTCACCAAGGCATGGCCCGTCGTTCCCTTCCCCCGCAGGCGCGCTCGCGCGGCGTGACCGCCGTGCTCGGCCCCACCAATACCGGCAAGACCCACCTGGCCATCGAGCGCATGCTCGGTCACGACAGCGGCATGATCGGCCTGCCCCTGCGTCTGCTCGCGCGCGAGGTCTACAATCGCGTGGTGGAGAAGGCGGGCCACCACAACGTGGCGCTGATCACCGGCGAGGAGAAGATCAAGCCGGACCGGCCGCGCTACTGGATCTCGACCGTCGAGGCCATGCCGCGGGACCTGGATCCGGCTTTCGTGGCCGTGGACGAGATCCAGCTCGCCAGCGATCTCGACCGGGGGCACGTCTTCACCGACCGGCTTCTCAACCAGCGCGGCCGCGAGGAGACGCTTCTCATCGGCTCGGCCACCATGCGGCCGCTCATCGAAGCCCTGATCCCGGGCGTCCACGTGGTCACGCGGCCGCGCCTGTCGAAGCTGTCCTTCGCGGGCGAGAAGAAGGTCTCGCGCCTGCCCCGCCGCTCGGCCATCGTGGCGTTCTCGGCCGAGGAGGTCTACGGCATCGCCGAGCTGATCCGCCGCCAGAGCGGCGGCGCCGCCGTGGTGCTGGGGGCGCTGTCGCCCCGGACGCGCAACGCCCAGGTCGAGCTCTACCAGAACGGGGACGTGGACTACCTGATCGCCACCGACGCCATCGGCATGGGCCTCAATCTCGACGTGGATCATGTGGCGTTCGCGTCCGACAAGAAGTTCGACGGGTTCCAGTTCCGCAAGCTCAACAATCCGGAACTCGCCCAGATCGCCGGCCGCGCCGGCCGCTACATGCGCGACGGCACCTTCGGGTCCACGGGCCGCTGCCCCCCCTTCGACGCGGAAACCGTCGAGGCGCTCGAAAACCATACCTTCGATCCGGTGCGCATCCTGCAATGGCGCAACCCGGACCTGGATTTCTCGTCCCTGGCCCGCCTGCGCGATTCGCTCGGGGTGCAGCCGCGGGAGCACGGCCTCGTGCGGGCGCCCACGGGCGAGGACGCGACAGCCCTCGAGGTCCTGTCGCGGGAGGACGACATCAAGGCCATGACGCGCTCCCAATATGCCGTGGAGCGTCTCTGGCAGATCTGCCAGGTGCCGGATTACCGGAAGGTTTCTCCGCAGACCCATGCGGATCTCGTCGGCCAGCTCTATCGTTTCCTCATGAAGGATGGAGCCATCCCGGCCGACTGGTTTGCCCGCCATCTGTCCGCCATGGACCGGACCGATGGGGATATCGACACCCTCTCCAACCGCATCGCCCAGGTCAGGACCTGGTCTTTCGTCGCTAACCGTCCCGACTGGTTGAAGGATCCAGAGCATTGGCAGGATGTTGCGCGTCAGGTAGAGGACAAGCTATCGGATGCGCTCCATGAACGCCTCGCCCAACGATTCATCGACCGGCGGACGAGCGTTCTCATGCGGCGCTTGAGAGAGAAAACGATGCTCGAAGCGGAAATCACGACCACCGGCGACGTCAATGTCGAGGGTCAGCACATCGGTCACCTGCACGGCTTCCATTTCGTGCCCGATCCCCAGGCTGACACGACGGAGGCCAAGACCCTGCGCAACGCCGCCAGCAAGGCGCTGGCCGGCGAGATCGAGGCGCGGGCGGACCGGTTCGCCGAGACGCCGGACGCCATGCTCGTGCTGTCGAACGACGGCACCATCCGGTGGATGGGCGACCCGGTGGCCAAGCTGGAGGCCGGCGACAAGCTGTTCGAGCCCAGGGTGCGCATCCTCTCGGACGAGCACCTCACGGGGCCGGCCCGGGACAAGGTCGACATTCGCCTGCGCGCCTGGCTGAAGGCCTATGTGGTGCGCCTGCTCGGCCCCCTGCTGCAGCTCGAGGACAGCACCGAGCTCACGGGCCTGGCCCGCGGCATCGGGTTCCAGATCGGCGAGGCTCTGGGCGTGCTCGAGCGCGCGAAGGTTCTCAACGACGTGCGCAGCCTCGACCAGGACGCCCGCGGGGCCCTGCGCAAGGCGGGCGTCCGGTTCGGCGCCTATCATCTCTACCTGCCGGCCCTTCTGAAGCCTGCGCCCCGGGTCCTGGCGACCCAGCTCTGGGCCCTGCAGAACGGTGGCCTCGAGCAGAAGGGCATCGACGAGATCGCCCATCTCGCTCAGTCCGGCCGCACCTCGATCCCGGTCGATCCCGAGATCGCCCACGGCCTCTACCGGGCCGCCGGCTTCCGCGTCCTGGGCGGCCGCGCCGTCCGCGTCGACATCCTGGAGCGTCTGGCCGACCTGATCCGTCCGGCCATCACCTACCGGCCCGGAATCACCCCGGGCGAGCCGCCGGCCGGCGCCGCCGATGGGGAAAGCTTCGTTCCGACCGTGTCCATGACGTCCCTCGTGGGCTGCGCGGGCGAGGATTTCGCCACGATCCTCAAGTCCCTCGGCTACGTGATGGAGCGCCGTCCCGGCCCGGCCATCACGGTGCCGCTGGTCGAGGCCCCGAAGGCCGTCGAGCCGCCGGCGGCCGCCGCGAGCGAGACGGCCGCTCCGGCCGAAGAGGCGCCCGAAGCAGCCGTCGGCACGGAGGAGATCGGCGCCGTCGCCGTGGCGGAGCCCGACGCGAGCGTCTCGGCGCAGGACCTGGCGACGAGCGCCGCCGAGGCCGTGGCCTCGCCCGAGGGCCAGGCTCTGGCGCCCGACGAGGCCGTATCCGCCGAGAGCCCTGCCGAAGCCCCTTCGGACCTCCCGTCGGCTGTCCCCTCGGAAGTCCCCTCGGACCTCCCGGCTGAAACCCCCGCCGAACCCGAGACGATCGAGGTCTGGCGTCAGGGCCGGCGCCACCACGAGGGCGGCCACGCCCGTCACGGCCGAGAGGCCCGCGGTGGACGGCACGAACGCGGCGACCGTCAGGATCGCGGCGACCGGCGTCCGCGCCATGGCGACGCCCCGGGCGACCAGGCCGGCGAGCGCCGTCCCCGTCCCGAGCGCCGCGAGGCGCAGGGGGAGGGCGGCCGGCCGCAGAACCGTCCGCCGCGCGGCCCGGGCCGCGGGGAGGAGCGCCGGGGGCCCCGTCCCGACAAGCGCCCCGAGAACCGCCGCGACGGCGGTCACGAGCGGCGCGAGAAGCAGCCGGACCCGAACTCGCCCTTCGCCAAGCTGATGGCCCTCAAGGCCCAGCTCGAGGACAGCAAGAAGTGAGGGCGTGACGCGCATGCGTGAGGACCGGCAGCGGCTCGACAAGTGGCTGTGGTTCGCGCGCTTCGCGAAAACCCGGACGCTCGCCGCCAAGCTGGTGACGAGCGGCTTCGTCCGGCTCAACGGCCAGCGCACCGATAACGCCGCCAAGGCGGTGGCTGTCGGCGACGTGGTGACCGTCGCGCTGCCCCGGACCGCCGTGGTGGTCCGGGTCGAGAGCCTGGGCGAGCGCCGGGGTCCTGCAACGGAAGCAAGGCAGCTCTACATAGAACTCAACCAGGCCAACGCGGCGCTTGTCAGCGACCCCGACAACCGCTAGAGCGGCGGCGCGTTGTTCTCATCTGCCGAAAGACCTTCGAAGGACCCTTCATGACCTACGTCGTCACTGAAAATTGCATCAAGTGCAAATACATGGACTGCGTCGAGGTCTGCCCGGTCGATTGCTTCTACGAGGGCGAGAACATGCTCGTCATCCATCCCGACGAGTGCATCGACTGCGGCGTCTGCGAGCCGGAATGCCCGGCCGAGGCCATCAAGCCCGATGCGGAGCCCGGCCTCGAGCAATGGCTGAAGCTCAATGCAGACATGGCCAAGAGCTGGCCCAACATCACCATCAAGAAGGATCCGCCTGCCGACGCGAAGGAATTCGACGGGGTAGCGGGCAAGTTCGAGACGTATTTCTCGGCCAATCCGGGCGACGGCGACTAAAGCACCGGACGTGAAAAGTGGACCCACTCTCGGGTTCGATGCTCATTTCTTGAATCGGCACATCGTTCGGGTCGCGGACGCCCCCTGGGGCGGCAGGATGGGCTCGAGACCCGACCCTGCTGCGGGACACCGGGAGGGCACCCGACCGCTCTTTCCCGAGAACGATTCGTTCGGAGTGGAAAACCGGAACCGCTTTGCCGGACGTTGCGTCAGCCCTCCGGCGCGGCCCGAAACGGGCGCTCTTTACGCTATCCGTTGGAATATTTTTGCTTTTTCGGCCGGACTGTGATAGGGTCCGCAAATGCCGTCGCTTGCGCTCAAGCCGTGCACCGTCCCCGCAGACCGGCGGTTCACACAATGAAGCAAAGATTCGCGTCCTTTGACTTAAGGGAGCGTTGCTGCCTTGGTCAAGGGTATGAGCGTTTGTAGCCGCTGGCTTACATCAGGGAGACGAGCGGAATAGTCAAGTTCCGCGACACTCGAATCCTATCCTCGTTCCCCTGGGTCCCTGCCCGGTGGAACCACAGCCTTCCTCGCTGCCAAGCGAGGACCATGCAAGGAGGCCTCTCTCGCATGACAACCGCCAAGAAGTCCGCCCCGCGCCTTGGGTTCAAGTCCGGTGAAGCGATCGTCTATCCCGCTCACGGTGTCGGCCGCATCACGGCCATCGAAGAGCAGGAGATCGCTGGTTTCAAACTGGAGCTGTACGTGGTCTCCTTCGACAAGGACAAGATGGTCCTTCGGGTTCCGACCGGTAAAGCCTCCAGTGTCGGCATGCGCAAGCTTGCCGAGCCGGCCCTGGTCCAAAAGGCCCTGGACGTTCTGACGGGTCGTGCCCGCGTGAAGCGCACCATGTGGTCGCGTCGCGCTCAGGAATATGAGGCCAAGATCAATTCCGGCGATCTGATCGCCGTGACCGAGGTCGTGCGCGATCTCTACCGCTCCGAGGCCCAGCCCGAGCAGTCCTACAGCGAGCGCCAGCTCTACGAATCCGCTCTCGACCGCGTCGTGCGCGAAATCGCCGCCGTGAACAAGATCACCGACACGGAAGCCCTCAAGCTGATCGAGCAGAGCCTTGCCAAGTCGCCGCGCCGCGCCAAGGGCGCCGAGGCCGACGGCGAGGGCGAGGGTGACGATCTCCAGGAAGAGGCCGCCTGATCGCGGGTGCTCCCGCCTTTCGAAAAAGCCCGGCCTTCGCCGGGCTTTTTTGTGGCCGGATGCCTTGTTTTTCACCAGCAGGAATCTATTTCGCAAAACTTGGCTGTTGGAAGTGAACTTTTCCTGGCCTCGCTCGTTGTGTCTCTGCCAAGGGAGAGCACACAATGGGAGAAATCTCAGGGGTTCGCCGCCGGTTCGTCCGCGCAGCCATGAATGCACCTTTTCTCGAAAGAGACGAGGAGCATCAACTTGCCGTGCGCTGGAAAGAGGCTGGCGACGAAGCGGCACTTCATCAACTGACGGCTGCCCATATGCGCCTCGTCATCGCGCTGGCAGCCCGTTTCCGCCACTACGGCCTGCCCATGGCCGACCTGGTTCAGGAAGGTCACGTGGGTCTTCTCGAAGCCGCCGCCCGGTTCGAGCCCGAACGCGAGGTCCGCTTCTCGACTTATGCGACCTGGTGGATCCGTGCCTCCGTGCAAGATTACATCCTTCGCAATTGGTCAATCGTTCGCGGCGGAACGAGTTCCGCTCAGAAGGCGCTTTTCTTCAATCTGCGTCGCCTGCGCGCCCGTCTGACCCGCGGCGGCGAAGAGCGCATCTCCTCCGACGTGCACGAAAAGATCGCCGAGGCGATCGGGGTGTCGAAGGCGGACGTCGCCCTTATGGATGCCCGCCTGTCCGCGCCGGACACCTCCCTCAACGCCCCGGTCCTGGACGCGGATCCGGGCAATTCCGCCGAGCGCGTCGAGTTCCTGGTCGACAACAGCCCGCTGCCGGACGAGAGCGTCAGCGACGTCATCGATACCGAGCGCCGGGTACGCTGGCTGCAGCAGGCGCTCGAGGTCCTCAACGAGCGTGAATTGCGGATCCTCCGCGCCCGCCGCCTCGACGACGAGCAGGTGACTCTGGAATTCCTCGGCGACCGGCTCGGAATCTCCAAGGAGCGGGTGCGCCAGATCGAGAACCGCGCTCTGGAGAAGCTCAAGCGCGCCCTGGTGGAGAAGTACCCCCAGGCCTCCGGCGCCTTCGTCTGACGGGTCCGGGTTCGCAGGACATGCACGCGGTGAGCTGGTGACCGGCTCGCCGCTTTCATTTTTAGCCAATCGGACGTGGACTCGACCTCACGCCCGATGTTTCAGGCTTTTGGCGTGGAGCTTCTTTTCACGCAAAACCGGTTCGCACTTTTCACGTCCGATGCTCTAGCACTACAGATCCTATGGGGGTGGATAGCGGTCCACTCTCTGGCAGAGTGAGGTTGCTGTATCCACTCACGCTGGAGACCAACCGATGTCCGTTGAGCCCCGATTTGAGCAAACCGCTATCCGC
>NZ_JAMXFI010000108.1:0-27161 GCF_025460875.1 Microvirga yunnanensis | reverse complement strand
CGAGAAGGCCGTATCGGCCTTCGGCATCACGAAGGGCGCGCGCGACATGGATTCGACCCCGCCCGCGATCATGATCTCGGCCTCGCCCGCCTTGATGGCGCGGGCCGCCGCGATTACCGCGTCCATGCCCGAGCCGCAGAGGCGGTTCATGGTGGTTCCGGGGATCACGCCGGGCAATCCCGCCAGCAGCACGGCCATGCGGGCCACGTTCCGGTTGTCCTCGCCGGCCTGGTTGGCGCAGCCGTAGATCACGTCGTCCACGGCCTCGAAATCGAGGTTCGGCAGGCGCTCGCGCAGCGCCTTCAGGGGCACGGCCGCGAGGTCGTCGGCACGGACGCCGGACAGGGAGCCGCCATAGCGGCCGATGGGCGTGCGCACATAGGCGCAGATAAAGGCTTCACGCATCTCAAGTCCCCTTCTTGCCGCCGTGAGCTCTCTCGGTCCGGGCCTGAAGCTCGCGCAGGGTGGTGAGTTCGAGGTCGGTCGGGGGAGGCGTCTCCTCGAGACGCTCGGAGAATCGCACCCTCCAGCCGCAGGTTTCCTGCACCATATCCCGGGTCACGCCGGGGTGCATCGACACCACGGTGAATTCCTTGGTCTCCGGATCGGGCTTCCAGAGAGCCAGATCCGTGATCAGGAGCGTCGGGCCCTTCGTGGTGATGCCGAGCCGCTCGCGGTGGTTGCCGCCCTCGCCGTGGCCGAACGAGGTATAGAAGTCGATTTTTTCCACCATGCCGCGGGTCGCCTGCTTCATGGTGATGAACACCTCCTTGCAGGAGGTGGCGATCTCCGGCGCGCCGCCGCCGCCGGGCAGGCGCACCTTGGGCTTGCGGTAGTCGCCGATCACCGTGGTGTTGATGTTGCCGAAGCGGTCGAGCTGGGCGGCCCCGAGGAACCCGATGGAGATGCGCCCGCCCTGGAGCCAGTAGCGGAACAACTCGGGCACCGAGACGGTCGTCACGGCGGTCTCGCACAACTCGCCGTCCCCGATGGAGAGCGGGAGCACGCTCGGCGCCGTGCCGATGGTGCCGCTCTCGTAGATGAGGGTGATGTCGGGCGCATGGGTGAGCCGCGCCACGTTGCAGGCGGCGGACGGCGCGCCGATGCCCACGAAGCAGACGTCGTCGTTGGAGAGCGCCCGGGCCGCCGCGATGGTCATCATCTCGTTGGGCGTGAAATCCGACAGGCTGGTCATTCGTGCAATCCCTTCACGCGCTGGGCGAACACCTCGGGACCCCGGTCGAGCACGTTCTCCTTCATCCAGGCGGTGAAGAGATCGCGGTCGGCGGAGATCTTGTCCCATTCGAGATAGGCGGCGTTGTCGCGGTCGTAATAGCCGTGGGTATAGGACGGATGCGCCCCGCCCGGCACCTGCGCGATGGACGTGACGGTCCAGTGCGGCAGCACGCAGAGGTTCGGGTGAAGGTCGTCGAAATCCTCCACGATCTCCTCGACCGTCACGACGGAGCGCCTGGCGGCGAGCACGGCCTCCTTCTGCACGCCGATGATGCCCTCCACCAGCACGTCCCCGCGCCGGCTCGCCTTCTGGGCATGGATGACGGCGACATCCGGGCGGTGCGCCGGCACGGCCGCAAGCTCCTCGCCGGTGAACGGGCACGTGATGCTCCGGATTGCGGGGTTGACCTCCTTCAGGCCCGCCCCGCGATAGCCGCGGAACACCGCGCAGGGAAGGGCCGCCGCGCCCGCCTCGTAGGCGTTGGCCATGGCGGCATGGCTGTGCTCCACGGTCTCGATGGCGCGCGGCCAGCCGTTCTCGATGGCGTCCCGCATGCGGCGCAGCAGGCCGACGCCGGGATTGCCCGCATAGGAGAAGATCACCTTCTTCACCAGACCCATGCCGATCATCTGGTCGTAGATGATGTCCGGGGTCATGCGGATGAGGATGAGGTCCCCGATCCCCTGGCGGATCACCTCGTGGGCGGCCGCGTGGGGGATCAGGTGGGTGAACCCTTCGAAGGCGACCGTGTCGCCCTCGCGCAGGTTCTCGGCAACGGCCTCTTTGAGGCTCTGGAACTTGGCCATGCTATGCTCTCGGGTCGTCGGTCAGATGTCGAAGAACACGGTTTCCTTCTCACCCTGGAGATGGATGTCGAAGGTGTAGGCAGGCATTCCGTTCTCCTCGCCGCGGGTGGCAATCAGGGTGGGAATCCGGTTCCTGCGGGCGATCTGGGCGAGCACCGGGCATTCCGCGTTGGCCGCCTCCTCGTCGGAGAAGTACAGGCGCGTGTGCAGCCCGATATTGATGCCGCGCGCCACGATCCACACCGTGATGTGCGGCGCCATCATCCGTCCGTCCCGGAACGGCACGCGTCCCGGCTTGACCGTCTCGAAGCGGTATTCGCCCGTGGTGCCGTCGCAGGGCTGGCGGCCCCAGCCGACGAAGTTCGGATCGGCCTTGCCGCGGGTCTCCTCGGGGCTGTTGTAGAGCCCTTCGGCATCCGCCTGCCAGATCTCCACCAGGGCATCGCGGAGGACGTCGCCGGCGCCGTCGAAGATGCGGCCCTTGACGATGATGCACTCGCCCTTGGTCTCGGGGCCCACCAGCACCAGCCCCAGATCCTCGTTCCAGACGCCGGTGATCTCGACCCAGTTCGGGTTCGTGCCGATATGCACGTAGGGCCCCGCCGTCTGCGAGGGCGATTCTTTAAGGAAATCGAGCTTCTGAACCATCAGTTCCCCTCCATCCGGTTCTCGAACATGGTCGAGCGGCGGCCGCGCAGGACGATGTCGAACTTGTAGGCGAGCGAGTCCATCGGCAGGGTGTTCTGCCGGTCGAGCGCCGCGATGAGCTGCTCGACGGCGGCCCTGTCGGGCACCGTCATGGCGATCGGATCCTGCCAGATCATTGGGTCGCCCTCGAAATATATCTGGGTGATCAGGCGCTGCGCGAAAGCATGGCCGAACACTGAGAAGTGAATGTGCGCCGGGCGCCAGTCGTTCACCCCGTTCGGCCACGGATAGGCGCCGGGCTTGATGGTGCGGAACCAGTAGCGCCCCTCCTCGTCGGTGATCATGCGGCCGCAGCCGCCGAAGTTCGGGTCGATGGCCGCGAGATAGGTTTCCTTCTTGTGGCGGTAGCGCCCGCCGGCATTGGCCTGCCAGAACTCCACCAGGGCGCCGGGCACCGGACGGGCGTTCTCGTCGAGCACGCGGCCGTAGACCACGATGCGCTGCCCGATGGCCTCGCCGGTCTTGGCGTAGTTGCGGATGAGGTCGTTGTCCAAGGGGCCGATCTTGGAATGCCCGAACACCGGACCGGTCGATTCCGACAGCGTGTTCTCGAGCGAGATCAGCGGCTGCTGCGGCGAGCGCAGAACCGAGGTCTTGTAGGACGGCGTGAAGGCCGGCGGGTGCCAGGTCCGGTCACGCTGGAAATACTGGCCGTTGTCACTCATGCTGGCTCCTCCCGGATCCGTCCTCTTGTGTGTTTCCCGAAGCGGCGTCCATGTCCGCGAAGGTCTTCTTGACGATCTTGATGGCGTGGTTCGCCGCCGGCACGCCGGCATAGACGGCCACGTGCAGCAGCGCCTCCTTGATGTCCTCCTTGGTGGCGCCCGTGTTGCGGGTGGCGCGCACATGCATGGCGACCTCGTCGTCCTGCCCGAGCGCCGCGAGCAGCGCGATGGTCACGATGGATCGCTCCCGCTTCGTGAAGCCGGGGCGCGACCACACCGTGCCCCAGGCGCCTTCGGTGATGAAGGTCTGGAAATCGGCGTCGAACTCCGTCATCTGCGCGCTCGCCCGGTCCACATGCGCGTCGCCGAGCACCTCGCGGCGCACCGCCATGCCGGCCTTGTAGCGCTCGCTCCGTTCCTGTTCAGACAAGTCCCGCCTCCTGAAGATGATGGCCGATGAGCCGCGACAGCGCGGCCGGCTGCTCGACGCAGGGGATGTGCCCTGCCCCGTCGATGAGCGCGAAGCGCGCGCCGGGAATGCGGTCCGCCGTGCCCTTGACCACGTCCGCCGGCGTCGATCCGTCCTGGTCGCCAGCGACGCAGAGCGTCGGCGCGGCGATCCGGCCGGCGTCGGGCCGCAGGTCCGCGTCGCGGATCGCCGCGCAGGTGCCCGCATAGCCGTGATCGGGCGTGCGGACCAGCATGTTGCGCCAGCCCGCGACCTCGTCCGCACGCGTCTCGCGGAACAAAGGCGTGAACCAGCGCTGGAGCACGGCGTCGGCGATGGGCTCGATGCCGCCGTCTTCGACCGCGGTGATGCGCTCGGCCCAGCTTTCCGGCGTGCCGATCTTCGCGGCCGTGCAGCAGAGCACGAGCGCCCGGACGCGCTCGGGAGCCCGCACGGCGATGCGCTGGCCGATCATGCCGCCGACCGAGAGGCCGACGAAGGCGGCCCGGTCGAGTCCCAGATGGTCGAGAAGCGCGATCAGGTCGTCCGTGTGATCGTCGATCGTGTAGGGCGCGGGCGGCGCGTCCGAGAGCCCGTGCCCGCGCTTGTCGTACAGGATGATCCGGTACCTGTCCGCGAAAGCCGGCACGACGTCCTGCCAGATGCGCACGTCGCTGCCGAGGGAGTTGACGAAGACGAGCGCCGGCCCGTCGGACCGCTCGAGTTCCTGGACGTGCAGAACGATTCCGTTGACGCGTGTGAAAGCCATTCCCAACCTCAATGCAGCGAGCCGACGCCGATATAGTGCTCGACCAGGTTCTGGTCGGCGCGCAGGGCCTCGCTCGTCCCCTGCCAGGCGATGCGACCGCGCTCCAGGATCAGGACCGATTCCGCGAAATCGAGCGCGCTCTCGAGCCGCTGCTCGACCAGCAGGATCGTCATCTCGCCGCTGGAAGCAAGCCGCGTGAAGGCCGCCATGAGCTCCTCGCAGATCACCGGCGCCAGCCCCTCCAGCGGCTCGTCGAGGAGCAGGACGGACGGACGGCCCAGGATGGTGCGCGCGGTCGAGAGCATCTGCTGCTCGCCGCCCGACAGCTGCCAGCCGAGATTGTTGCGCCGCTCGTGCAGGCGCGGGAACATGTCGTAGGCTTCCTGGATGACGCTGCGCGGCCGGTCCTTGACCCCGACGATCAGGTTCTCCTCCACGGTGAGCGAGCGGAAGATGTCGCGGGTCTGAGGCACGAGGCCGATGCCCCGGCGCGCCCGCTCGGAACTCTTGAGCGACGACACGTCGGCGCCGCCGATCAGGATCTCGCCGCCGTAGCGGCGGTTCATGCCCATCAGGGTCGAGAGCAGCGTCGTCTTGCCCATGCCGTTGCGGCCGAGAATGGACAGGCGCGCCCCGGACGGTACGGAGAAGGAGACGTCCTCCAGGACGATCGTCGGGCCGTAGCCCGCGCTCAATCCGCGGACCTCAAGCGACGCTGCGGGCATGGGCATAGTTCCCCAGATAGGCTTCACGGACCCGGTCGTCGGCGGCGACGTCGGACGGCAGGCCCTCGAAGATGATCTCGCCCGCCGCCAGCACGACCACGCGCCGGGCGAAGCGGAAGACGAGATCCATGTCGTGCTCGATCATCAGCACGGCGAGGCTCGGCGGCAGGCGCTCCAGCGCCTGCTCGATCCTGGGCGTGTCGCTCGACGGGACGCCGGCGGCCGGCTCGTCGAGCAGCAGCACCTTCGGCCGAAGCGCCAGCGCGATGCCGATCTCCAGAAGCCGCTGCTGGCCGTAGGCGATCTCGCCGACCCTGCGGCGGGCCACGTCGAGCAGGCCGAGCGTCGAGAGAATGCCCTCCACCTCGCCGGCCACCTCGGAATGGCCCGTGAAGCGGCTCAGGATGCGGCGCGCCTTGCCTTCCCGCTGGAGCACGGTGAGCGTCACATGCTCCTCCGGGGTCAGCTCGGAGAAGAGGCGCGTCACCTGGAAGGTGCGCACCAGTCCCTTGCGCACCCGCCGCACGGCTCCGAGGCCGGTGACGTCCTCGCCCGCGAGGACGACGCGCCCGGCGCTCGGACGGATCTGCCCCGTCACCAGATTGACGAAGGTGGTCTTGCCGGCGCCGTTCGGGCCGATCAGGGCCAGCCGCTCGCCCGCCGGCATCGACAGGGAAATGTTGCGGCTGACCGCGAGGCCGCCGAAATTCTTGGTCAGGCCCTCGACGCGGAACAGGTCGCTCATGGGCGCCCTCCCTTGCTGCGCCTGGCCGATCGGGTGATCGTCTCGAGAACGCCGCTCAGCCCGCCGGGCGCCGCCAGCACCACGGCGATCAGCAGGGCTCCCACCATGGTCATCCAGTGGAACGGGTTGATGGCCGACACGATGTGCTCGAACCCCATGAAGATCACCGTGCCCACGAGCGCGCCGTAGAGCGAGCCGAGACCGCCGAGCACGAGCATGACCAGGGCATTGGCCGAGAGCTCGAAGCTGACGCTGTCGAGGCCGACCACCTGGGTGGAGATCGCCGCGAGAGCCCCGCCCATGCCGGCCACCGCGCCGGAGATCACGAACATCTTCAACAGCACCGGGAACACGAAGGACCCCATGGCGCGGATGCGGATCGGGTCCTGCTTGATGCCCCGGCAGAGCATGCCGAAGGGCGACGACACGATGAATTTCAGGACGACGAACACGACGACCAGCAGGGCGAGCCCGAAGAGATAGGCGGTCTGTCCCCAGAGGTCGAACTCGAACAGGCCGAAGAGCGGGCTCACCGTCAGGCCCGCGAGCCCGTCGCTGCCGCCCGTATAGGCCGAGGCCTTGTTGGCCGCCTCGTGGAAGAGCTGGACGATGGCGATGGACAGGACGAGCTGCGCCAGCCCGTGGGCGCGCAGCATGATCGTGCCCATGAGAAGGCCCGCCGCCGCCCCGGCGGCCGCCCCGATGACGATCAGGGTCAGGGGCTCGGTGACGCCGTTCACGCAGGCCATTCCCGCCGCGTAGGCGCCCGCCCCGAAGAGCGAGGCCTGTCCCAGCGAGGCCACGCCGCAATAGCCCGTGATGAGGTCGAGCGACAGGACGAGGAGCGCCACCGCGATGACCCGGGTCAGGAGGGCCAGGTTGTCGGGGAACAGCCAGTACCCGGCAAGGCCCGCCGCGACGATCAGGGCGAGGCCGATCGCGTCCCGCAGCCACCGGTTTCCGATGGAAGACGGCGCTGGAACTCTCTGTGCTTGAGCGACGGCCTGCACGTTACTGGGCCCTTCCGAAGAAGCCGCGCGGGAACACGCACACGATGGCGATCACGGCGGCATAGAAGAAGAAGTTGCCGAATTCGGGCATCAGGTAGCGCCCGGTCGTGTCCACCGCGCCGAGCAGAAGGCAGGCGGCGACCGCCCCGGGGATCGATCCGGCTCCGCCGACCGACACCACGACCAGGAAGGTCACCATGTAGCGCAGCGCGTAATAGGGCTCGATGGGCAGGAACTCGGCGCCCACCACGCCGCCGAGGGCCGCGAGCCCGATGGCGATGGCGAAGCTGACGGCGTAGACCACCTGCGTGCGCACACCCAGCGCGTCGGCCATGGCGGCATTATCCACGGTGGCCCGCAGCTTGATGCCGAAATCGGTCTTCTCGATCAGGTACCAGAGCCCGCCGGCCACGACGACCCCGCAGGCCATCACGAAGAGCCTGTGGGCGGCAATCGTCTTGAAGCCCACATCCACCGGCTGGCTCAGGCTGCCGGGGAGCGGGATGGTCTT
The DNA here is from genome assembly GCF_025460875.1 of Microvirga yunnanensis. Taxonomy (NCBI): domain Bacteria; kingdom Pseudomonadati; phylum Pseudomonadota; class Alphaproteobacteria; order Hyphomicrobiales; family Methylobacteriaceae; genus Microvirga; species Microvirga yunnanensis. The sequence continues at coordinate 19,537 of NZ_JAMXFI010000108.1, read as the reverse complement.
CAGGGTCGGGCCGAAGAAGTAGTTGGTGATGCCGATGACGCAGAAGGTGATGCCGATGGTCATCAGCACCTGGGTCAGCTCGGGCCGGCCGTAGATCCGGCGGTAGAGCAGGCGCTCCAGGGGAATGGAGATGACGACCGTGCCGGTGATCGCCAGGAGGATCGCGGCCGCGTAGCCGAGCCCGAGATCGCGCGCCGCGTATGAGGCGATGTAGCCGGCGATCATCGCGAAGGCGCCATGGGCCAGGTTCACCACCCGCATCAGCCCCATCGTGAGCGACAGGCCGATGCAGATGATGAAGAGGGCCATGCCGTAGGCAAAGGCGTCGATCGCGATGCTGAGGACGGTCTGCATGGATGATCCCGGGCGCGCGGCTGATCGGTTGAGCGGAAGACGCGGCATGGGGGCGCCGCGTCTTCGAGAGTGCGAGCCGCCCGATTACTGGGTGGCGAGGCCAGGATCCTTCTGGTTCGGGAAGGTCTGGATCTCCTTGTTATAGGTCTTGCCGTCCGGGCCCTTCACGACCTCGCGGAGATAGATGTTCTCCGTGATGTGCCGGGTCTCGGCGTCGATGCTCACCGGGCCGCGGGGGCTCGTCCAGGACAAGCCCTTCACCGCGTCCACGGCCTTCTGGGCGTCCTGCTTGCCGTCCGTCGCCTCGATCATCTTGTAGATCACGTGCATGCCGTCATAGGCGCCGACCGACGGGAAGGAGAGCTGGTCGGCCCCGCCGACCGCCTTGGTGGCGGCCTCGACGAACTTCTTGTTCTCGGGACTGTCGTGCGACACCGCGTAATGGAACGTGGTGAGAAGGCCGACCGCACCGTCGCCGAGCGCGGGAAGATCCGATTCCTGCGTGAGGTCGCCCGGCGCGAAGAACTTGATGCCGGCCTGCTTCAGGCCGGTCTCGTTATAGGCCTTCACGAAGCCCAGCGTCGTGGGGCCGGACGGCAGGAAGGCGAACACCGCCTCGGCGCCGGAATCGCGCACGCGCTGCATGATCGGGCTGAAATCGGTGGTGTTGAGCGGCATCCGGATGGCTTCGACCACCTGGCCGCCGGCGGCTTCGAACGCCTTCTTGAAGGCCGCTTCCGCATCGACGCCAGGGCCATAATCGCTCACCGCCGAGATCACCTTCTTGACGCCGCGCTCGGTGGCGATCTTGCCCAGGGGCGAGGTCGTCTGGGCGGTCGTGAACGAGGTGCGCACCACCAGGGGAGACTGGGTCATGATGGCGGACGTCGCGGCGTTGAAGATCACGAGCGGCGTGTTCGCCTGCTTGAGCAGGGGCGTGATCGCCATGGCGTCGGGCGTGAAGTACACGCCGCCGAGATACTGCACCTTCTCCTTCACCACCAGCTCCTGCGCCAGGGCGCGGGACTGGGCGGGGTTCGCCGCCGGGAGATCGCGGTAGATCACCTCGATGTCGTGGCCTTTCACGGACTTGCCGTTGAGCGCCATGTAGGCCTCGACGCCGGCCTGGAAGTTCTTGCCCTGGAGCGCGAAGGGGCCCGAGAACGGGCCGATGATGCCGACCTTGATCGTGTCGGCCATGGCCGAGCCTGTCAGCAGGGCCCCGATGGCGGCCCCGAGAATTGCCTTGGAAACCTTCATTCCGTTCCTCCCTCTGAGCCGCCCGATCTCGTTGTCCAGGATCGCGGTCCTCTCATCCTATCGTCTAGATGCTTGTGCGCTTTGCGAACATTGAAAGCTATATCGCACATGTAGTACGGTTTGCCCTGGGGGTGTCAAGGCTACCAAAGTTCACCATACCCCTTCGGAGAGAGCGATGCAGGGTGCGGACATCGAAGATCAGGGCATCGACCGGGACTTCGTGGCCAGTCTCGAAAAGGGCCTCCTCGTGATCGAGGCCTTCGATGCCAGCCGGCCCCGCCTGACCCTGTCCGACGTGTCGAAGCTGACCGGGATCACCCGCGCGGCGGCGCGGCGCTACCTGCTCACGCTGACCCGGCTGAACTACGCGAATTTCGACGGGCGCTACTTCTCCCTGAGCCCCCGCATCCTGCGGCTCGGCTACGCCTATCTCTCGTCCGCGTCCCTCTCGACCCGGGTGCAGCCCTTTCTCGAGCAGATCTCCGAGGCGACGGGCGAATCCAGTTCCGCCGCGATCCTCGACGGCGACGACATCGTCTACATCGCCCGTTCAGCCACCCGCCGCATCATGTCCATCGGCCTGGGGGTCGGCAGCCGCCTCCCCGCCTATTGCACCTCCCTGGGCCGTGCGATCCTGGCCTACCAGCCCGAGGCGGCGATCGACGCCTATCTGGGGCGCGTCCGCCTGGAGGCGAGGACGCCGAAGACCCTCACCGACAAGGCCGCGTTCCGGGCCGTCCTCGAGGCCACCCGCTCACAAGGCTACGCCCTCGTGAACGAGGAACTCGAATTCGGCCTGCGCTCCATCGCCGTGCCGGTGGTCCAGAAGAACGGCCAGGTGACGATCGCGCTCAACCTCAGCGCCCAGGCCGGGCGCGTCTCGGCGGACGAGATGCGCGAGCGCTTCCTGCCGTCGCTGAGCGCCGCGAGCGAGACCCTGCGCTACATGCTTTAGAGCATCGGACGGAAAAGTGGATCCGGTTTTCCGTTCTGACCGATGCTCTCATCCAAGAAGAAAGCATCGGATGGATCCCAAAAGTGCAAGTCCACTTTTGGGTCCGATGCTTTAGGCCGCCGAGACGGGTCTGCACCCCAGCAGAGCCCGCGCCTCCTCGGGCGTCGCGACGCGGTGGCCGTGCCGCTCGACGGCGAGCACAGCGTGCTCGACGAGTTCGGCATTGCTGGAGGCGAGACGCTCCCTCGTGATGCGGATATTGTCCTCGAGGCCGGTCCGGACCGCGTCCGCGCCTCGCGCGAGCGCCCAGCCCATGACCGCGGCCTGGTGGCGCCCCATGCCGGCTGCCGTCCAGGTGCAGTTCGGGAACAGGTGCTTGGCTTCCCTGAGCAGGATGTCGAGCAGGCGCTCCTCCGCCGGAAGCGCATTCTGGATTCCCATGACGAACTGGATATGCGGCTGATCGTCGACGAGCCCCTTGTCGGCGAGCCGCCTGGCCGCATGAAGATGGGACAGGTCGAAGACCTCGATCTCCGGGCGGATGCCGAGCGCCATCATCTTGCCCGCCATCTCCTCCACCAGAACCGTGTGGTTCTCGTAGATAATGGTGGGAAAGTTCACCGAACCCGTCGACAGCGAGGCCATGTCGGGACGAAGCCCGAGGGCGGAGCTGCGCTGGGCCGGATCGCGGCCCCGGCCGCCGGTCGAGAACTGGATGATCATGCCCGGGCAGTGCCGGACCACACCCGCCTGGACGGCCGCGAAGCGCTCCGGATCGGACGAGGGCGTCTCGTCGTCGTTGCGGACATGGATGTGCACGAGCGTGGCGCCCGCCTCGTAGGCCTGACGGGTCGACTCGATCTGCTCGTCCGGGGTGATCGGCACCGCCGGATTGTCCTTCCTGCGCGGGACCGATCCCGTGATCGCAACGGCAATGATGACCGGCCTCACGACTGCCCTCCTGACGGCGCCCGGGATAAAGATGAAAGAGCCTCATGGCACTTAGGGCGCCGCGCAGGGCAAGCGAGCCGGGCGGGCGAAAGTTCCACGCGACGATCTGGGAAACGCCGCAGGCGTCCTCAGATCGGGAAAGGATTCGGACCGGTCTCGATGGTGATCCAGCCCAGCTCGGTGAACCCGGCGATGCCGGCCTTGCCGCCGAACCGGCCGCAGCCGCTCGCCTTCACGCCGCCGAACGGCATCTGGGCCTCGCCGCTCGAAGGTGGCGCCGTTGGAGGCGGCCACGTACCGGCCGTCGGTGAGAAGGTTGACGTCCGTCCTGTCTGCTGCTCGGCCATCGGTCGATAGAACACCGAGATGGCGCGGACGGCTCCGCGTTCGAGACGCACCGCGGAGGCCCGGGGACGCCCGCTCCGGATGGGAGATCCATCGCATGCGCGATTGGTATCCCGTTCCAGGGACTTGCCAGCGTTGATCCAGGTCAAAGCGGATCGCGGAGCTTCCATGCAAGCTTCCACCATGACCCCTGATCTCATTGCCCGATACGACCAGCGCGTCCCGCGCTATACCAGCTATCCCACCGCACCCCACTTCAAGCCGGATATCACCGACCGTACCTATGGCTCCTGGCTCGCCGAGCTGGAGCAGAACCAGCCCCTGTCGCTGTACCTGCACGTGCCGTTCTGCGCGGAACTCTGCCTCTATTGCGGCTGCAACACCGCCGTGACCCGCAGCTACAAGGCCATCGCGGCCTATGTGGAGTGCCTGGAGCGGGAGATCGAGATCGTGGCGCGTCACCTGCCCGGCCGCATGGCGGTGTCCCACATCCATTGGGGCGGAGGAACGCCGACGATCCTGTCCCCGGGCGATCTGGAGCGCATTTCCCGGCGGCTGGGAAGTGCCTTCGACATTCGGCCCGGGGCCGAGATCGCCGTCGAGATCGACCCGAGAACCATCACGCCGGAGCACGTTCACGCCCTTGCGGCGGCCGGGCTTGGCCGCGCGAGCCTGGGCGTCCAGGATTTCGACCCCAAGGTGCAGGAGACCATCCGGCGGGTGCAGTCGTTCGAACAGACGGCGCAGGTTGCCGCGTGGCTGCGCCAGGCCGGCGTGAGCGGCCTGAACCTGGACCTGATGTATGGCCTGCCGTTCCAGAGCATCGCGAGCGTCAGGCGTTCCGTGGAGCTTGCACTGCGGCTCGATCCCGACCGCATCGCCTTGTTCGGATACGCCCATGTCCCCTGGATGAAGCGCCATCAGGCCCTCCTGCCCGAGGCGGCGCTCCCCGATGCGGTGGCGCGCGTCGAGCAGCGCGAGGCCGCGGCCGATGCCTTCATTCGCGCGGGCTATGTCCAGATCGGGATCGATCACTTCGCTCGGCCCGACGATCCCATGGCGATCCGTCACCGGGCCGGACGCCTCCACCGCAACTTCCAGGGCTACACCACCGACGAAGCGGAAGCCCTGATCGGCTTCGGCACCTCGGCGATCGGGTCGTTACCGCAGGGCTACGTCCAGAATGCGCCGACGACGGTCGCGTACCGGGAGGCGATCCTGGCCGGCAGGCTTCCCATCGTGCGCGGGGTGGCGTTGTCCGAGGATGACCGCCTGCGCCGGACGATCATCGAGCGCCTGATGTGCGATTTCTCCGTGGATCTGCATGGACTTGCATCGGAGTTTCACCGCAACGCCGCGGATTTCCGTCATGAGATCGCAACCATCGACGAACTGGCCGCGGATGGGCTCGTTGTCCGCGACGGACTGACGCTGACGATCCCGGACGAGGGCCGGGCGCTCGTCCGGACCGTCTGCGCCGTATTCGATCGATATCTCGAGAACGGCGCCCAACGTCACTCCCGGGCTCTGTAAGGCACCGTCCGGGCCTTTGATCTGCATCAATGCCCCTTCCCGGCCCTCCCCGTAAACGACTCTCCTGACGGCGAAGCTCACGGCCTCGCCGATACTCTCAAAAGGTCGAAGCCTATGGCTCAAGCGGCAGCACCCTCAAAAGGAATGACCTTCGGCGAGATGGGCTCTGCCCTTGCCTTCGCCGGCTTGGCACTCCTCAGCATCATCATCGCGGCGAAGGCCTATACGCCGGAATACGCCTTTCATGCCTATCTTTTCGCAGCGGCCAGCGTTGCCGCCGTGTTCGCCATCGTGAACCGGTTTTACGAGCGGCCCGCCGAACGGCCGCCGCTGACCTTCGGCGGCAAGCCGAACTACAACATGGGCCCGGTCAAATTCGCCACGATCGCTTCCGTGTTCTGGGGCATTGCGGGTTTCACCATCGGGTTGCTGATCGCCCTTCAGCTCGCCTTCCCGGCGCTCAACTTCGACACGGCCTGGCTGTCCTTCGGCCGGATGCGGCCGCTGCACACCTCGGCGGTGATCTTCGCGTTCGGAGGCAACGTCCTGATCGCCAGCTCGTTCTATGTCGTGCAGCGCACCTGCCGCGCCCGGATGGTCGGCGACATCGCTCCCTGGTTCGTGGTGCTGGGCTACAATTTCTTCATCGTGATCGCCGGAACGGGATACCTGCTCGGCATCACCCAGGGCAAGGAATATGCCGAGCCCGAATGGTACGCGGACCTCTTCCTCACGGTCGTGTGGGTGACCTATTTCCTGGTGTTCCTCGGCACGGTCATGCGCCGGAAGGAGCCCCACATCTATGTGGCGAACTGGTTCTATCTCGCCTTCATCCTGACCATTGCGGTCCTGCATCTGGGCAACAACGCCGCCATCCCCGTCTCCCTCTTCTCGCCCAAGAGCTATATCGTATGGTCGGGCGTGCAGGATGCCCTGGTGCAGTGGTGGTACGGCCATAACGCGGTCGGCTTCTTCCTCACTGCCGGCTTCCTTGCCATCATGTACTACTTCATCCCGAAGCGGGCCGAGCGGCCGGTCTATTCCTACCGCCTTTCGATCATTCACTTCTGGTCGCTGATCTTCATGTACATCTGGGCAGGTCCCCATCACCTGCACTACACCGCCCTTCCCGACTGGGCGCAGACCCTGGGCATGGTCTTCTCGGTCATGCTGTGGATGCCCTCCTGGGGTGGCATGATCAACGGTCTGATGACGCTCTCGGGCGCCTGGGACAAGCTGCGCACCGATCCGGTCCTGCGTCTCATGGTGGTGTCGGTGGCCTTCTACGGCATGGCGACGTTCGAGGGACCGCTCATGTCCGTGAAAGCCGTGAACTCCCTGTCCCACTACACCGACTGGACCATCGGCCATGTCCATGCCGGAGCGCTCGGCTGGGTCGCCTACATCTCCTTCGGGGCGATCTACTGCCTCGTTCCCTGGCTGTGGAACAAGAAGGCGCTCTACTCCATGAAGGCGGTGTCCTGGCACTTCTGGATCTCGACCCTCGGCATCGTCCTGTACATCTCGTCGATGTGGGTGGCAGGCATCCTCCAGGGCCTCATGTGGCGTGCCTACACCAGCCTCGGCTTCCTCGAATACTCCTTCATCGAGACGGTGGAAGCGATGAACCCCTTCTATGTCATCCGTGCGCTCGGCGGTGCCTTCTTCGTGGCCGGCAGCGTGATCATGGCCTGGAACGTCTGGAAGACGATCTCGGTCGGAGAGGCGGTCGAGGAAGCCCCTCGGGCCATGCAGCCCGCGCTCATTGCCGCGGAATAAAGGAAACGGTCATGTCATTCTGGTCCCGCCACAAGATTTTCGAGACAAACTCGATCATCCTCATCATCGGCGTGCTGATCGTGATCTCCATCGGCGGCCTCGTGGAGATCGTGCCGCTCTTCTACCTGAAGAGCACCATCGAGAAGGTGGAGGGCGTCAGGCCCTACACCCCTCTCGAACTCGCCGGCCGCAACATCTACGTGCGTGAAGGCTGCTACAACTGCCACAGCCAGATGATCCGCCCGCTGCGCGACGAGGTCGAGCGCTACGGCCACTACTCGCTCGCCGCCGAGAGCATGTACGACCGGCCGTTCCAATGGGGATCCAAGCGCACCGGGCCGGATCTCGCCCGCCTCGGGAACAAGTACTCCGACGACTGGCACAAGGATCACCTCAAGGATCCGCGTGCGGTCGTTCCCGGCTCGATCATGCCCGGCTATCCCTGGCTCGAAACGACGGAACTCGACGCGTCGGCCATCGCGGAGGAGTTGAAGGTGCAGGCGACGCTCGGCGTCCCCTACACGGACGAGATGCTGAAGCATGCCGAGAGCGACGTCCGGATCCAGGCCAATGCCGACGACCCGAATGCCATCGACCTCGCCAAGCGCTACCCGAAAGCGCAGTCCAGGGCCTTCGACGGCAATCCGCAGAAGGTCACCGAAGCCGACGCCCTGATCGCGTATCTGCAGATGCTGGGCACGCAAGTCGACTTCAAGCTCTACGACAACAAGGCCAACGTGCGCTGAGGATCAAGACCATGCCGGCCGCATACAAGTTCTTTGCTGAATTCGCCCAGACCTGGGGGCTCGTCTACTTCGTCGCCGTCTTTCTGACGGTGCTGATCTATGCCCTCGCCCCCTCACGGAAGGACCGCTTCGACGCGGCCTCCCGCATGCCTCTCCAGGAGGATTGATCCCATGGCTCACGACAAGCACGAACAGGTCGACGCCATATCCGGCGTGACGACCACCGGGCATAGCTGGGACGACATTCAGGAGCTCAACAATCCGTTGCCGCGCTGGTGGCTGTGGACCTTCTACGCCTCCATCGCCTGGGCGATCGCTTATTGCATCGCCTACCCGGCTTGGCCACTGGTCTCCTCCTATACCAAGGGCGCCCTCGGCTGGCAGTCGCGGGATGCGGTGGTGGCGGAGCTCGACGCTCTCAAAGAGCAGCGTTCCGGCATGACGGCGAAGCTCGCCGCAAGCTCTCTGGACGAGATCCGACAGAACCCTGAACTGTTCGCCTTCGCCCGCGCGCAGGGCAAGGCCGCCTTCGGGGACAACTGCGCCCCCTGCCATGGTGCCGGCGGCGCCGGCGCCAAGGGATACCCGAACCTGAACGACGACGACTGGCTCTGGGGTGGCTCGCTCGCCCAGATCGAGCAGACGATCCGCCATGGCGCCCGCTCCACGAGCGATCAGGGCCATTCCGGCTCCATGCCGGCCTTCGGGCGCGACGGGATGCTCAAGCGGGAGGAGATTTCGCAGGCGGCGGACTATGTCCGCTCCCTGTCGGGCCTGCCGACCGGCAACGGCGCCGATCTGGTTGCCGGCGCCAAGGTCTTCGCCGACAACTGCGCGGCCTGCCATGGCGAGAAGGGCCTGGGCAATCAGGACCTCGGCGCCCCCAACCTGTCCGACAAGATCTGGCTGTTCGGCGCCGACAAGGCCACCATCGTCGAGGGCCTGACGAATGGACGCGGCGGCGTCATGCCGACCTGGCATGGGCGTCTCGACGACACGACCATCAAGGCACTGACCCTCTACGTGCATTCCCTGGGCGGCGATCAGGCTCGCTAGCGCATTGTGCGGACCCAGCGGGCCGCTTGCGCGGCCCGCTGGGTCCGCCTCGAACGATGCGCCGCTCAAGGATGTGAGCATGTTTCGGTGAAGTGGATCCGGTTCACCGTCAAAAATCCAGCCAGGCAGACAAGAGAGATGGCACCACGTGAGGGGAAGCAGCTCTCAGCTGTTGGAAACGCGAGAAACGAGCGACCGGAGCCTGCTCCGGTCGCTGCTTGATTTGAATCAAGGCGGCTCCGTCGTCCTCATCGTATCCCATCGTCATTCAGATCGAGACGATTGCGACGGATTCGATGGCTGACGCCCCTCTTCCCCACCCTCTCGGAGCCTCGGCCGACGATGCGCCGCTCTATGCGCCCCGAAAGCAGATCTACCCGCAGGCCGTGAAGGGCCGCTACCGCACGATCAAGTGGGTCGTGCTCGCGATCACGCTCGGGATCTATTACTTCCTGCCGTTCATCCGGTGGGAGCGCGGCCCCAACGCGCCCGATCAGGCCATTCTGGTCGACCTGGCCAACAGCCGGTTCTACTTTTTCTTCATCGAGATCTGGCCGCAGGAGGTCTACTACATCACCGGCCTTCTCGTGCTGGCGGCCCTGACCCTCTTCCTGATGAACGCGGTCGCGGGCCGGATCTGGTGCGGCTATCTCTGCCCTCAGACCGTCTGGACCGACCTGTTCTACGCGGTGGAGCGCTTCATCGAAGGGGACCGGCGCGAGCGGATGCGCCAGGACGAGGAAAGGCTCACTCTTCCCGTTCTTGGCAGAAAGGTCCTCAAGCACGGCATCTGGCTCATGATCGCCTGGTGGACCGGCGGCGCCTGGGTGCTTTACTTCGCCGATGCGCCGACCCTGGTGTCTGAGCTCGCGACCTTCCGGGCATCGTTCGTCGCCTACCTGTGGATCGGTATCCTGACCTTCACGACCTATACCCTGGCCGGGTTCATGCGCGAGCAGGTCTGCACCTATATGTGTCCCTGGCCGCGCATTCAGGCGGCGCTCACGGATGAATATGCGCTCAACGTCACCTACCGCTACGATCGCGGCGAGCCGCGCGGCTCCGTGAAGAAGAACGACGTCCTCAAGCTGCAGGGGCTGCCCGCGGGCGACTGCATCGACTGCAACCAATGCGTGGCCGTCTGCCCGACGGGGGTCGACATTCGCAAGGGCCTGCAGCTCGACTGCATCCAGTGCGGCCTGTGCATGGACGCCTGCGACACCGTGATGACCAAGATCGGGCGTCCGCAGGGCCTCATCGCCTACGACACGGACATGAACGTCCAGGCTCGGATCGAGGGTCGTCCGGAAGTACGCCGCATCGTGCGCCCCCGCACCCTCTTCTATGCGGGGCTGATGGCGGTCGTCGGCCTGGTGATGATCGGGTCGCTCGCCATGCGCCAGAGCCTCTACCTGAGCGTGATGCACGATCGCAACCCGCTCTACGTGCGCCTTTCGGACGGGTCGATCCGCAACGGGTTCACGATCCGGATCGCCAACAAGAACCTCGATGAGCGGCGCTACTCCCTCAGCCTCGACGGTCTGCCTGAGGCGAGGATCGACGTGGTGGGCGGAGATCTCGATCAGCAGGGCCGCCCCATCGTGACCGTCGGTCCGGACCAGACCCGCGAGACCCGCGTCCTGGTGACGGATACGGCTTCCCGCGCCGAGGACTCGATGCCGCTCCGGTTCGTGCTGACGGATCTCGCCACCGGCGACACGGCCAGCACGAGCGATCACTTCAAGGCTCCCTGAGGAGAATTCCCATGTCCACCACAGCCATCAAGCCGGGACGGGGGTCGCGACCGATCACCGGACGGACGGTTCTGCTCTATTTCGTGACGTTCTTCGGCGTCATCTTCGCCATGAACTTCTACATGGTCCGGGTCGCCATCTCCAGCTTCAGCGGGGTCGAGACGGAGAGCGCCTATAAGGCCGGCCTGTCGTTCAAGAACGACCTCGCGGCCGCTCGGGCCCAGGATTCGCGCCATTGGTCCGTCGAGGCGTCCCTCGAGCGCGATGGTCCGGCCGGCGTGCTCGTTACGGCGAGGGATGCCCGAGGACAGGCGCTGGCGGGGCTCTCCCCCGAGATCCGGTTGGCCCATCCGACCGACAAGCGCCGGGACGTCCCGCTCGAGGTCGTCGAAGTGACCCCGGGTCGGTTCAGGAGCATCACCCCCATGCCGGAGGGCCGGTGGGACCTCGTCATCGAATTGAAGCGCGAGACCGAGACCCTGTTTCGCTCGAAGACCCGCATCTCGCTCTAGGAGCCTTCCCTGATGACCGAAGCGCTCGACCTTTCCATCTACGTGAAACACCAGGGCGATGGCACATCCCATCTCGACCTTGCCATCGAGGGGATCGACTGCGCCGCGTGCATCGACGAGATCGAAGGCGGCGTGTGCCGGCTTCCCGGCATCGTCGATGCACGGCTCAACTACACCAACCACCGGCTCGCCGTCGAATGGCGCGAGGGGGCGTTGTCCCCGACCCAGGTCGTCGACGAATTGGAGCGTCTCGGCTACCGGGCCCATCCCTTCCGGTCCGGGCTCGTGGAGGAGGAAGAGGAACGCCGAGCCAAATGGCTCCTGAAATGCCTCGCCGTGGCCGGCTTCGCCTCCATGAACATCATGCTGCTGGCGGTATCGGTCTGGTCCGGAAACGTCACGGACATCACACCCGAAACCCGTGATTTCTTCCATTGGCTGGCGGCTCTCATCGCCCTCCCGGCGGTGGCCTATGCGGGCCAGCCCTTCTTTCAGAGCGCGATGAATGCCCTGCGCAACCGCCGCACCAACATGGACGTTCCGATCGTCATCGGTATCCTTCTGGCGCTCACCGTCTCCGTCGTCGAGACGATCAATTCCGCCGAGCATACCTATTTCGACTCGGTGGTCATGCTCCTCTTCTTCCTGCTCTGTGGTCGCTACCTTGATCAGGCCATGCGCCGCAGGACCCGCGCAGTGGCAGGCAACCTGGCATCGCTTCGCGCCGAAGTGGCTCACAGGATCGAAGAGAGCGGCGAAGTCGTTCTCCTGCCGACCGCTGCCTTGAAGACCGGCGACCGGGTCCTTGTGCGTCCCGGCGAGCGCATCGCGGTCGACGGGGTCGTCGTCGCCGGTCGGTCGGAGATCGACGAGAGCCTCGTCACCGGCGAGACCGCCCACCGCTCCGTCCAGGCCGACAGTCAGGTTTACGCGGGCAGCCTCAACGCCAATGGCACCCTGACGGTGACGGTCACCGCCGCCGGCAAGGGCACGCTCCTCGACGAGGTCGAGCGCCTTCTGGAGAACGCCGCGGCGGCCAAGTCCCGCTATGTGAGGCTGGCCGACCGCGTCGCGAAGGTCTACGCCCCGGTCGTTCATGCGGCTGCCGCCCTCACGGCCTTGACCTGGATCGCCACCGGGGCGTCAGTCCACGACGCCCTGATCACCGCGGTCGCGGTGCTCATCATCACCTGTCCCTGTGCTCTGGCGCTCGCCGTCCCGGTGGTCCAGGTGGTCGCCTCGGGAGCCCTCTTCCGTGCCGGAATCTTCCTCAACACGGGAGACGTGTTCGAGCGTCTGGCGACGGTCGACACCATCGTGTTCGACAAGACCGGAACCCTGACGATGCCGGGCATGCGTATCGTCAATGCAGGCGATATCGATCCCGTTTTGCTGGGAGCGGCCGGCCGTCTTGCCCTGTCGAGCCATCACCCGCTGGCCACCGCCATCGCTTCCATCGCTCAGGGAAGCCCCTACGACGGCGTGGTCGAAGAGCCCGGCCAGGGCGTTCGAGCCATGGTGGACGGACAGGAGATGCGGCTGGGCCGGCCGGCCTTCTGCGGGATAGACGATTGTGCCGCCCAGGTGGCCGCAAGCGATCCGGCGGCGTCCGCGATTGCATTCTCCTGGGGCGGCAGGAGAGCGGTCCTGCTCGTGCGGCAGGCGCTGCGCCCGGATGCCGTCGCGGTCGTCCGGAGCCTGCGCGACGACGGCTTCGACTGCCGCATCCTGTCGGGCGATCGACCGGAGGCGGTCGCGCCGGTCGCGGCAGCCCTCGGAATCGAGGGGTGGCGCGGCGGCTGCAAGCCGACCGACAAGATCGATGCGCTCGAGGCTTTCAAGGCCGAAGGCCGTAAGGTGCTGATGGTCGGCGACGGCCTCAACGATGCGCCGGCTCTGGCCGCCTCGCACGTGTCGCTGTCGCCGATCGGCGCCGCCGATCTGACCCAGGCGCAGGCCGATGCCGTTTTCCTGGGCGAGATGTTGCGGCCCGTGCAGGACACCGTTGAAATTGCCCGGAGGGCGCACCGCCTGATGCGCCAGAATCTGTGCATCGCCCTCGTGTACAACCTGATTGCGGTTCCGCTCGCCTTTCTCGGCTATGTCACGCCGCTGGTTGCGGCTCTTGCGATGTCGGGCTCCTCGACCCTCGTGACCCTCAACGCCCTTCGGGCCCACGGGCGCGGGCCGGCCGTGCCGCAGGGTGAGCCGATCCCGTCGCCGCTCCGTCCGGCAGCCCAAGGAGCCTGAGCCATGGACGTTCTGATCTATCTCGTGCCGATGGCGCTGCTGCTCGGCCTGTGCGGCCTTGCCGCCTTCATGTGGTCGCTCAAGAGCGGTCAATACGACGACGTGCAGGGAGCCGCCGTGCGGGTCCTGTCCGACGACGATGTCCGGACATGACCGCTTCGGCCGCCATGCCCCGGGCGGGACAGCTCGAATGTGTCTGTGAACCGGGCGCGCTGGGCGGCCCAACAGCGGGCCGCTCCGGCACGGCGCCCCTGGCCGCGGGCTTCGCGTTCTCGGTTCTCGCCCAGATCCTGACACTCAGCATCCTGCCCCTGGCCGGGCTGTCCCTCGCCCCCGGCCACGGCCTGGTCACCCTCCCCTACACGGCCTTCTATATCGGGGCGGCTCTTGCGAGCCTGCCCGCGTCGCTCCTGCTCGACTCGTTCGGCCGGCGGGCCGCTTTCTCCCTCGGCGCCAGTCTCGGCGCCGCCGGCGGGCTCGTTCTCGTCTGGGCTCTCGCGTCCATGAATTTCGGAGCTCTGGTGCTCGGCGCGTTCTGGCTCGGAATTGCCAGCGGCTTCAGCCTGTTCTATCGCCATGCCGCGATTCCGGTCGGTGGCAAGGGAGCCGGCACGGTTCTGATCGTGTTCGGCGCAGCCACCCTGGCGGGCCTCATCGCTCCGACCCTCGCCGGCGTCGCGGAGGGTCTGGCGTCTCCGCGGGTTTTTGCCGGCACCGCCGCTGCAGCCGCTCTGGCTCACGTAGCGTCTCTCCTGGCGACCGCCTCTCTGCCCTACCAAAGCCGTCGCGAGCGGGCAACCGCAGCCGCCGGCGCGCCGGTATGGCGCTCCTTCCTTCCGCCGACCGTGACCGGCGCGGTCGGATGGTTCACGATGACAGCCCTGATGGGTGCGACGCCGATCGCGGTCGTCGGCTGCGCGCCGTCGGAAGCGGCTGTAGGGGCCGTGGCCTGGCATGTGATGGCCATGTACGCCCCGTCATTGCTCATGGCGTTCCTTCCCCGTCTGGCCCGCCCTGTTCATCTCTCCGTGACAGGAGGCCTGCTGCTGGCGGCCGGCGCGGCCGCATTCATGCTGTCCACGGATGCGGGCGGGTTTTCGCTGGGAGCCGCCTGCGTCGGGGGCGGATGGTCGCTGGTCGTCCTTGGCACCACGCTTTCGCTCCACGGGAGCGGCCCCGTCCCGCGATGGCTCCTCGGCTTGCACGACGGCATATCGCTCATAGGTGCAATCCTCGGCACTCTCGCGGCGAGCCTCGCGGCATAACACCTGCCGCGCGCCGGGCCGTCTCGGTGCGACCGGAGAGACGACCTAAGGAAAACCCCTTAGGTATCAGACCTGAATTTTTGACCCGCCTCAGCGGCGGTACCCATGGAGCATCATCACGTTCACGAGTTCGCGAGGGTCCGATGCAGACAGCGCTCCTCACCAAGGCCTCCCCTTCGGCCCTTCCCTTGTTCAGCCTTGAGGTTCCGCCCCTGTGCAAGCCGGCGGAGCCAGCGGCTCCCGGCGTCGGCTCGGTCCAGTCCTACGCCAAGGATGAGGAGATCTTCGCCGAAGGGAACCGGGCCGCTTTCGTCTACAAGGTCCTGTCGGGCGTGGTGCGCACGTCCAAGCTCCTCAGCGACGGGCGGCGGCAGATCGATGCCTTTCATCTGGCCGGAGATATTTTCGGCCTCGAGGCTGGCGAGGAGTACCGGTTCAGCGCGGAATCCGTCGGCGACTGCATCGTCGTCGCCTACCGTCGCAGCCACCTTGCCGCCATGACCCGAAGCGATGCGCAACTCTCCCGCGACCTGACCATGGGAATGATGCGCTCTCTGGTCCGGGCACAGAACCATATGCTCCTGCTCGGCCGCAAGTCAGCCCTGGAGAAAATCGCGTCCTTCCTCCTCGACATGGCCGAGCGCACCGCCGATGACGACACTCTGGATCTTCCCATGTCACGCACGGATATCGCCGACCACCTCGGGTTGACCATCGAAACCGTTTCGCGGTCCTTCACGCAGCTCGAGCGTCAGGGCATGATCGCGCTCCCCTCGGCCCGCCACGTGGTGCTGAGCGACAGGGCGGCGCTCGAGCGTCTGAACGCGTAAGGAAGGATCTCGGCAGGCCCGGCACCGTCTCCGACCGGTCCGGGCTCTTTCAGCCTTGCCGTCCCGAGCACGCAAGGCCGAACGGCTTCCAAAGGACGTCGATCCAGGCCGGACGGAATGGGATATCCCTCGGCTTCGGGCGACGGGGCAGGCCCGGTCCTAAAGCATCGGACCCAAAAGGGGACTTGCCCTTTTGGGATCCATCCGATGCATTCTTCTTGAATGAGAGCATCGGTCAGAACGGACCCAGAGGGCCGCGTCAGCGAAAAGTGGATCCGGTTTTCACTAGCGTGGCCCTCTGGGTCCGTCCGATGCTCTAAGAGAGCGCCGCGTGAATGCTGTCGAGCAACTCGCTGTCGTGGAGCGGCTTCTCCAGAACGACCCGGAACCCCGATCGGGCTGCGCGACGATTGAGATCGTCGCTGATCTGGGATGCGATGAGGATCGCCCGGCAATCGATTTGACGTTGCCGCAAGTGTCCCACGAGCTCGATCCCGGTCATTCCCGGCATGTTGTAATCGATCACGTAGCAGCCGCCCGCCGGTAGATCCGACGCGGCCAGAAGCTCCGCGCCGCCCTTGAACAGCCGCACGGTCAGACCCTCAAGCTCCAGAGCGAACTTCAATGAGTTTCTGACCGCGTCGTCGTCGTCCACGACGAAGACCGGCCCCGTGGGGTAAGACATCAAGCGCCCGCGCAATCATCGGTTCCGGCCAAAGGGCAATGACATTTGGCCAACATGGCGGATTATGCACGAAAGGAGCCGCCCCCCTACTCAGGAATATTCCTTAAGGGGTTAGTTGGTCTCGATCAGAAGGGCCAGACGGACCAGTTCCGACAGGCTCTTGGCCTGCATTTTGGCCATGACGTTGGCCCGGTAGATCTCCACCGTCCGCGGGCTGATCCCGAGATCGTAGGCGATCACCTTGTTGGCCTTCCCGGCGACCAGACCGTCGAGAACCTGCCGCTCGCGTTCGGACAAGGCATCGAAACGCCGCTGGACTTCGGCCACCTGAGTTCCATGGTGGCTGCTTTTTTCCTGACGGGCCAGGGCCGAACGGACAGCTGCCAGGAACACCTCGTCCCCGAAAGGCTTCTCCAGGAAATCGACCGCTCCCTCCTTCATGGCTTCAACGGCCATCGGCACATCCGCGTGGCCGGTCATCACGATGACCGGCAGGAGAACGCCGCGGGACTTGAGCCGGCGGATCAGTTCGATTCCGTCGATCCCCGGCATGCGGACATCCGTCACGATGCATCCCGTCTCGACGGCCGGCGCATCGTCGAGGAAGGCTAAGGCCGATTCATGCAGGCGGACCGGAAGTCCCTCCGAAGCGAGGAGGAACGCGAGAGATTTCCGGACAGCCACGTCATCATCGACCACATGCACCGCAACATCACTCTGCATGCGACATCTCCTCCCTGCCGACCAATCTCAACGTGAATCTGAACGCGGTTCCCGCCCCGGGGGTCGATTCGGCCCAGATCTTTCCGCCATGGGCTTCCACGATCGTCCGACAGATCGACAGCCCCACGCCCATTCCGTGCTTCTTGGTCGTGACGAAGGGCTGGAAGAGCTGAGCTGCGACCTCGGGCGCAAGTCCCGGCCCCGTATCCTCCACGCTCAGTTCCACATGCCCGGCATCGACCGTGCGGGTGGCGACCCGGAGCTCCCGCCGCTGCGTCTCCTGCATGGCTTCGATGGCATTTCGGATCAGGTTCAGCAGAACCTGCTGGATCTGGATCCGGTCGGCAAGCACGTAGGGAGCATCCGGATCGAAATCGTAGACGACCCTGACCCCCTGCTCCTTTGCTCCCACAAGAGAGAGAGCGCTCGCCTCCTCGATGAGCTTTGGCAGGTTTTCGAGATGGCGTTCGCTCTCGCCCCGGGCCACGAATTCGCGCAGATGGCGGATCACCTGCCCGGCCCTCAAGGCCTGCTCGCCCGCCTCGTTGACCGCATCACGCAGCATGGGAACGGCGTCTCCCTCCATCCGCTCCAGGATTCTCCTGCAGCCCTTGAGGTAGTTGGTGATGGCGGTGAGCGGCTGGTTGATTTCATGCGCCAGCGTCGAGGCCATCTCGCCGAGAGCCGTGAAGCGCGACATGTGAACCAGTTCGGATTGAAGTTCCTGCAGGCGGGTCTCCGTCCTTTGTCGCTCCGTCAGATCGCGGATGAAACCCGTGAAATAGCGGATCCCTCCCGAATGCATCTCGCCGACCGCCAGTTCCATGGGAAAGGTCGAACCATCCTTGCGCTGCCCGACGACGACGCGTCCAACTCCGATGATCCTCCTTTCGCCCGTGGTGCGATAACGCAGCATGTAGCCGTCATGCTGCTCGCGGTACGGCGGCGGCATGAGGATCTTGACGTTCTCTCCGATCACCTCGGTGGGCTCGTAGCCGAAGAGACGCACCGCTGTGGCGCTGAACGACTGAATACGGGCTTGCTCATCGATGACCACCATGGCGTCCGGAACGGTCTCCAGGATCGACCGCAGATGCGCTTCCCGCGTTCTCAGCGCCTCCTCGGCGACAACCGACGCAGTGATGTCCCGGGTGATCATCGCAATGCCGCACCCTTCGCCCTCGGCGAGCGGCGTCAGGGTGGCCAGGGCCATGAAGACGGATCCGTCCTTGCGTGGCCGGAGGGCTTGACTCCTGTGACGCCCGGTTGATCGAGCAGCATCGATGTCATGACGAAGCGCCTCGGAACCATCCGCTGCACTGTACAGGACGGATGCCGAGCGCCCGATCACCTCGTCGCGGCTCCATCCGTAGATGTGCTCCGCGCCGCGGCTCCAGCTCGCGACCGTTCCGTCGGGATCGAGCACGACGAAGGCCGTATCGGTGACGGTCTCGATCAGAAGCTCGGCGGTTGTCTTGGGGTCGGGTTGTTGATCTGACAATATGACGTCTCTCCAGGGCGGCAGCATAACAATTTCACGTCCTGTTCTGCCAGCGGCCAATCACCACCGGGCGCCCCGCTATGCACTGCCTTTGACGCCCGTCAGCCCCTTGCGGGCCGACCGGTCATAACTATATTACCGTTAGGCACCCTCCTGTTGACGCTTGAGACGATCCTTTGAAGATGTCTCTTGCAAAGTGTCCGGGAGGGTTTATATGAGCGCCTCCCTGGTGATTTGCGTGAGCGGTCGGCGGGGTCATTTGCCGAACAGGGTTGGTGCGTGCGGGCTGCGGCAGGGATGCCGGGGCTCTGGCGCGCTGCGTTCGGGACGGGCTGGTGATCTGGTCTGGGCTATGAGCGGCACGGGTTCGAAGGGTTTTCGGGCGGGTGTGCGGCTCCTCTGGCGGTTTTTTCCGGCATGGGCCGGGGGGTTTGGCCTTCCGGCGGGATCGACGCAGGCGCTCTGGCGTTTTTGCGAACGGGGTTGCTTGGGCTTTACTTGAGAGAGGCCTGAGATTGCCCCGGGAGATCTTTGACGGCGCGGACGAAAGCTTGAAAAAACTTTCGCCGGGCTGTTGACAGGGGAAGGAACAGGGACTAGATCAGTCTCATCGGCGGCGGGGTTCGGCAACGGACCGGTCGCCCGGAGGCTTCGGGGCCGGATCGTTCCGCGAGGGATGGTTGGGCGGCCTGAGGTTCTTTTTTGTGTCTCCTGAGCGGGGCACGTGCTCTTTGACATTGTTGAGAGGGAAGAGAAGCGTAGGCGGCGGTGTCCTTGCGCCGGCCCTTATGGGGCTGGATGGAATGAACATCGACCAGTCTTACGCTTTGGTGAGTACACCGCTTCAGGGAAACCTGGAGATGGAGGTGCTCTGTCAATTTGCGTAGTGACAACAGTCGAGATCAAATTCTTTCAACTTGAGAGTTTGATCCTGGCTCAGAACGAACGCTGGCGGCAGGCTTAACACATGCAAGTCGAACGCATCCTTCGGGGTGAGTGGCAGACGGGTGAGTAACGCGTGGGAACGTGCCCTTCAGT
>NZ_JAMXFI010000107.1:0-27719 GCF_025460875.1 Microvirga yunnanensis | reverse complement strand
TTCGGGCCGATGCGCAGCTCGCCGCCGGAGATGTTCTCCAGCCCGGCGATCATGCGCAGCAGGGTCGACTTGCCGCAGCCCGACGGCCCGACCAGGATCACGAACTCCCCGTCCTGGATGTCGATCGGCACCCCGTGGATGACCGGGACCGTTCCGAAATTCTTGCGGATGTTGCGGATCTCTACTGAGGCCATTTCTGAATACCTTCCGATCGTGTCCAGACGCCGGCTAAGACGCTTATCGACCAACCCCAAAGCTGATGCCCGTTGAGATGAAGCGCTGGAGCAGAATGAAGAGTGATATCAGCGGGAGCGTCGCGATCACCGCACCGGTCATCAAAAGCGACCACTCGGTTCCCTCGCTTGATTGCAGCACAGCAAGACCGAGCTGGATTGTCTTAATGTGGTCACTGTTCGTGATGATGAGCGGCCACATGAAGTCGGACCAGGCGAACTGGAAGCTGAAGACACCAAGCGTCGTCAGGGCTGGAATCGCCATCGGCAGCGTAATCCGCCAGTAGATGCCAAATTCACTGGCGCCGTCGATGCGGGCGGCGTCCTCCAGCTCGGATGGCATATTGAGAAAGAACTGGCGTAGGAAGAAGATTGAATATCCACTTACAATTCCGGGAAGGATCAGGCCCTTGAAGCTGTCGAGCCAGCCGGTTCCACCCATGCCGAGCCAATCGTTTCCCCCCGCCAGCGGTATGTGCTTCATGATCACGAATAGGGGAATGACCAGCACCTCGTGCGGAATCATGACGGTGGCGAGAATGACGAAGAAGATTGCGTCTCGTCCGGGGAACCGATAGCGGGCCAGCACGAAGGCTGCCATGCTGGAGAGAAGCAGCTGCAGGAATGTTCGGACGGTCGCGTAGATCAGGGTGTTCCAGAACAGCAGGCCCATTTTCATGCGGGGATCTGACCAGATCCGCGCAAAGTTGTCCCAGCGGATGGTCTCCGGGAGAATGTGAGGCGGGTAAGCGTAGATTTCCGGCTCAGACCGCAGGGCGATCGATATCATCCAGAAAAACGGGAACAGCATGACGAGCGCGATGACAGTGGCCGGCAGGTAGAACCCGAACCAATCCTTCAGGAGCCTTCGCACTGCCGGGCGTATGCTCAACTCCACATGATCGTCACGTGTGAGTTCTCTCGTCAAAGCTGTCGGATTTGCGGTCATGTGTGCCTATCCGTAGATCTCTTTGCGGGCGACAAGCCGCAGGTTCACCATCGACACGGCGACCAGGATGACAAACAAGGCAAGCGCCATCGCGGAAGCGTAGCCAACCTCAAGGTGAACAAATGCAGTCCTGTAGATCTGGTGTACGATGGTCGTGGTCGAGTTGTTCGGCCCCCCGCCCGTCATGACAAAGACCTGCGAGAACACTTGGAACGACGCGATAATGGAGGTGATCGTCACATAGACGGTCGAAGGCGCCAGCAGCGGCAGCGTAATGTACCGGAAGCTGCGGGTTGATCCGGCGCCGTCAAGGGAGGCTGCCTCATAGAGCTCGCGGGGGATTGACTGAAGTCCAGCTAGGAAGATCACCATGTTGAAGCCAAGCCCCTTCCAGATGCTCATGATGATGACGCTGGGCATTGCCCACGTGCTGCTGCTGAGCCACTGCTTCGGGGAGAAGCCGAACAGCGCCAGAAGATAATTGAACAGGCCAGTCGTCTCCGAATAAAACAACATCCATACAAGAGCCGTTGTGACGAGCGGCGCAACGACTGGAGCATAATAGACGGTGCGGAAGAAGCCGACGCCCGGTAGCCTGCGATTGATGAACAGAGCAAGCAGAAGTGACAGGGCCATGCCGACAGGAACAGTCACAATCGTGTAATAGGCTGTGTTCAGCACCGCGGTCCAGAATACATCGTCGTCCAGAAGGTCCTCATAGTTGAGCAGGCCAATCCATTTCGGTGATCCAAGAATGTCATAGCTCGTAAAACTCAGGTAAACGACGAGCAGAATCGGGAACACCACGAAGAAGGTCAGCCAAGCCAACGGCAAGCCAAGGAAAACAGATCCAAGAATGATCTTCTGCCGATTCAGACCCATCATTCACTCCTGCCAGGAACGGTGTGGGGCGGCGCGACCGCAGCGGTCGCGCCGGAATTCTTAGCGCCGCAGGCCGCGATTGGCCTGACGCGCGGCATTGTTGATGGTCTCCTGAGGATCGGCTCCTGAACTGATCGCTTCGAGAGCTGGCCGAAGCGCATCGACGACCTTCGTCCACTTGGCCTGAACCGGATAGATCTTGACGTTGGCGGCGATCTCCTGCGCCTTGGCGAGGGCCGGCACCTTCTGGAACGTTTCCTTCGCGTAGGGCTCGTTGACGACCGCCGGGGAGACACCGGTCTTGAGCACCTGGATGCGGTACTGCTGCGCCTGGGGAGACGCCATGAACTTCACGAACTTCGCCGCTTCCTCGGGATGCTTACTGGACGCGAAGGCTGTGTAGGCTCCCACACTCGCGACTGTTCCGGAAGGACCACTGGGCGTCGCGGACGGGAACGGCGCCACATCGAAGGGTTGCGCGGGCTTTCCGAGATTCGCGGCCGCATAGAAGATCCACGGACCATCAAAAATCATCCCGAAGCGGCCAGTGAGCAAACCGCTGCGCATGTTGTCCTGCGGCACGTTGGTCGATATCAGCCCTTCGCGTGCCATTTTGCTGAGGAAGCTGACCGCCTTTATGCCGGCTTCGTTGTTGAAGGCCACTTCGGTCTCATCGGCATTGAAAACCTGCCCGCCATTGGCATAAAGCAGGCTGACGAAGAAGTAGATGATATTGTCCTGATCCCCTACCGCCAAGCCATAGCGTTCAACAGCGTTTCCAGACTTCTTGGAAAGCGCCTTGGCCGAGGCGTACAGTTCATCGAGGGTTGCAGGGCCCTTCTCCAGTCCGGCCTCCTTGAAGGCATCAAGGTTGTAGACGATCATCCGCGGATCCTGCGCGTAAGGTACGCCATAGACGCCGTCCTTGTACTGGACGTAGTTCCAGGAAGCTGGATAAATGCTGCCCTTGATATCCGCCGCTCCGTACTTGTTCAGATCAATGAGAGATCCGGAGGCCGCGAACTGAGTCAGGAAACCGCTCCAGATTGGACTAACGTCCGGTGCCGTACCAGAGGCGACCGCTGTCGTGATCTTCTCGAAATTCCCGCCGAAATTGACCTTGGTCCGTACGATCTTGATGTCCGGGTTAGCCTTTTCGAAGGCCTCGATCATCTTGATCGTCGCCGTCTCTTCCTGAACGCTATGGCCTTCCCAGAACTGCAGCTCGACCGGTGCTGCCTGAGCGGCACCGTTCATTGCGAGGGATGCGCCGAGTACGAGACCGGTGGTCAAATAGCTCATCTTCATCATCGTTTCCTCCGTTGTTCCGAGCCTCCTTGGCAGAGGTCTGCTTGATCTCCGGCGGAACCGCCGCCGGGGCAGAGTGGTCCCAGCCGGAAGCACTGTGAGGCGCGCCGGCCGGGATGTGTCTTAGGCCCGGTCGAGCGCGGCGTAGTACTCGTCAACCGCGGCGAAATCGACCGTGCTGTCGACGGGCATCCCGAGCGCTTCGTAGTGACTCTTTCGTGACTTCATGTCGGCAATGAGCACTGCCTTGGCATGGCGCGCCACCTCCTCGGCGACTTCGAGGGGAACGACCACAAGACCATCGTCATCGCAGCCGACGATGTCGCCTGGACGAACTTGGGCTCCGCCAAAGCCGATTGTCGTCTGCGTCTCAACGGCCTCGATGCGGCCAGGAATGATCGTGCGGCCGCGGCTCTTGGCGCAGACAGGAGTCTTCTGCTGCAGGATCTCAGCTGTATCGCGGCACTGGCCATTGGTGATGATCCCGACAGCGCCAGCTTTGACGGCGCGCAGGGTGTTTTCTGAGCCCCAGAGACCGACGTTGTCGGCGCCGCCGACGTCGGTCACGACCACATGCCCGGGCCGGATCTCATCGTTGAAGCCGAGTGCGCCCCGTCCGACCTTGTCGAACCAGATCCCATGGGCATTGACGATGTCTTCCGTGGTATCAAGCTTCCACATCGGTTTGTTGGAAGGGACACATCGCAGCGTGTAAGCGACGCCCCAGAATCGCATGCCGAGCCAGAGTGGTCGAATATCTTCCGAAACCAAGCCGATGTTGAAGTATCCGATACCGTCAAGGGCATCGCAGACGTCAACGACCCGCAGCGGCTCAAAATATTTTCGGATTCGGAATGCATCCGGCTGGCCTGCGGTTTTGGTTCCCGTGGTGGAAGCGAGTTTTGTGTCCATTCTGCTCTCCTGCTGGGTTGGACGTGCTCGTAAGCCCGTGGTTGAAAGCGGTTAGAGGCGGTAGATCCGCGCTGCGTTGTCGTGGGTGAGCTTATGCTGCTCCGCCATCGGGCGGTCGGCGATCGCCGCCAGGAAGCCCGCTACAATCGTTCCGTAGGAGGCCACGAGGCTGTCCACGGGATAGTTGCTGGCGAACATGGCTCGATCGACTCCGAAGATCGCAATAGCATCGCGGATTACGGGCCCATTGCTCTCCAAGCTCCAGGGAAGCCCCTTCTGTCCGAGGCCCGAAATCTTAATGGCAACGTTCGGGCAGGCCGCTACCCTCTCAAGGGCGTTGCGCCACGCGGCGAGCCCCTCCGGGCTGCGATCCGCAGGCAGGCCGGTATGGTTGATGATGATCGGTGTGTTTGGAAAATCGCGTGCGAGATTGGACGCAGCATCCAAGTGCCACCATGGCGTCTGCAGATCGAAGGATAATCCGAGGCTTTCTAAGATGCCGTATCCTTTCCGCCATTGTGGATCGTCCATCGATCCCGGTGCGCCACGCTTTGCCTCACCAGGAGAGCCCGCTGCAGCGGGCTTGTGACGGATGCCACGCACGATAGAGAAGCGGCTTTGCCGGTAAAGCGTCTCATCAGTATCTGGCGCGTCCAGGGCCGCATGAGCCACGCACACTGTCGGAAGGCCTTCCCGGCGCGAGAGGGCATGCAGCCATTCGGTCTCAGCCACCGGCCGCGACCGATCCCACTCAGCTTCGATGTGAACCGTTTTCACGACTCGGTATGAGCCAATGTCGCGTCGCAGGTCGGCAGGGAGATAGTTGCGCTTGAGCGGTGAGTAGTCGCCGTATCGAAACGGGATCGGGTCCGGATCCTGAAGCCAAGGATAATAGTTTGTACTGAGATTCCAGAAATGCTGATGCGCATCAATGATCGGGATCTCGGCCCTGGTGTCGTTCATGATCCCTTTCCCTCATAAAGACGCACGATGGACGCTGAGTCCTCCATCTCGTTGCCTTTCCCGACATAGGCAGCGTATCGGTCACAGGCGGTTTCGACGATCGGGAGGGACAGGCCAGCCGTGCGCTCGAAATCCACGACAGCCTTAAGATCCTTGAGAAGCTGGCGTGCATAGCCCTTGGGCGTCGCGAAATCGCGTGCCTTCATCTGCCGGTATATCGTCTGCAGCAGGACGCTGTCGGCCGCACCTCCCGCGAGGCACTCCGGGAGACGCTCAGCCGCGATGCCTGCTGCTTCGGCGAGCACGACGGCTTCGGCCATCAACACATAACCAGTCCCGACAATTGCCTGGTTGATGATCTTGGTGGTTTGCCCGGCCCCGACCGGACCCATGGGCGTAAAATTGGCTGCAAGGTCATCCATGATGGGTCGGATCGCCTCGATATCCTCGGGCTCGCCGCCGGCCATTATGGTCATCTTGCCCTGGCGTGCGGCCCCGGGACCGCCGGAGACCGGCGCATCGACCCAACCGGCTCCAGTCTCGGTGCGCAGGCGCAGGGCCATCTCGCGGGTGGCCTCCGGATCAGCCGTGGAGAGGTCGATGACGATGCGTGGCTTGTTTCGCGCCGCCGCAATTCCGTCCGGCTCGAAGACGCAGCGCCGCACGGCTTCTGTGTGCAGTACGCACATCAGAACGATATCGCTGCTATCAGCTACGGCGGCGGGACTTGCCGCAGCGACTGCGCCGTAAGGAATGACCGTATCGAGACGCTCCGGCTCCTGATTCCAGACCGTCACGGCCCAGCCTCGTTCGAGGAGGCGACGGGTCATCGCCTCGCCCATCAGGCCGATGCCGACGAACCCGAGCCGCGGCCTCGCTCCTGTCATAGCTGTGTCTCCAGAACACACTCGCGCGGGCTGCGACCCGGCGCTTGGAGACTTAGCGCCTTGTTCGAGATCAACGTCTCTGGGCATGACACTGCCGCGTGACGCTGCGGGCGGAGAAGTACGGGCGGGGCACACGATGCTGTCGGCGTCGGGTGCATGCGCGCAAGGGACCCTTCGCGACAAAGCGCGATGCGGCCTGCAGTGGCCATGGCGTTCTCCCTTTCCGGGATCGTCGAAGCAACCCCGTTATTGACTGCTAGCGTGCATACAAATTTTCTACACGTCAACACCCTCCTGCGTTTTTTGATGTTTGTCTCGGGCGCAAGAGTGGTGCATACATATTTCATGATATATTCTGATCTCCCCGCCGACGTCCGGGACGAGACGTCGTCACTGCCCGAGCCCTCCGGAGGGCGCAAGGGTCGCCTCCATGGCGCAGCTGTCACCGCGCTGCGGGAAAGGATCGTTTCAGGCCAGCTCTTGCCAGGTGCGTTCCTGAGGGAGAAGGAACTCTGTGAGGACCTCGGTATCTCCCGAACTCCATTGCGCGAGGCCATTCGGACGCTGGCAAGTGAAGGGCTGGTGCGACTTGTCCCAAACCGGGGTGCTATTGTGGCGCCTCTCGATCTCGACGAGGTAGAGGCGCTCTATCAGACGGTCGGCCATATTGAGGCTGCGGCGGCCAAGCTGGCTTGTGTGAAGGCCAGCGATGAGGAGATCGCGGCGATCACGATCTCCCATCATCAGATGATGATTGCCTACGTGCAGCGCGATCTGCCTCGATACATCGTGCTCAATCAGGACATCCATCGTGGGATTGTCGCAGCCTCCCACAACTTCGTTCTTTTGGAGGTTTGGGATCTGCTCGCTCCCCGTGTGCGCCGTGCCCGCTCGGCTGCCAACCTGTACCCAGCCCGATGGGATGCTGCCCTGCGCGAGCACGAGGCGATGCAATCAGCTCTTGTCGCTCGGGACGGGGACAGACTCAGCGCCCTAATGGAGCCCCATTACCTCAATGGTTTGGCTGTGATGCGGGCGGCAAGAGAGACCGGCGAAAGCTCAGGTGCGGCTTAAACAGGGTTTGTATACACGCTGGTGAGAAGGAACTTGTATACACAGAGATCAAATTAGGGGGTCGACATGTTCTACGAGTTGCGGATGTACCACGCTGTTCCGGGACGCCTTGAGGAACTTGTTGAACGGATAGGGCGGGTGCTACCACCCTTCTTTGAGCGACACGGTTTCCCGCCGCGGCTTGGCCAATGGACGGTAAGCGCCGGTCCGTCAGTACCCATGTTCGTGTGGCTGCTCCGCTGGCCGGGCGGGTTCGAACAGAGGACCAGGTGCTTTGCCGGTCTGGGCGCAGATCAGGAGTGGCAGGCGATCCGCCAACGGACCAATGGAACAAGCGAGATGGTCCTGCGATACGATCTGCGCTTCCTAACTGCCTCGACCATTTGGCCTCAATTGGATGTAGATGAGGCTGCGCTGCCCGAGCCAGTAGGCGCTGGCCTCTTTGAATTGCGTATCCATGAGGTGCCGGTCGGCTCGCTGGGCACTGCCAACGAAATCCTCGCCAGATCGTATCTCCCTGCGGCTGCAGCTGTCGGAGCGACGATCCTGGGGCTATTCGAGAACCAGACCGGCCCTGCAAATCCAGGTCTTACCATGCTTCTTGGGTGGCGGAGTTACGATGACAGACGCTCTGGCCTTCGGCAGCTCGGGACAATGCCTGACCTGCGTACGAGCGATGCCATTCAGGTTCTAGGCCCAGCAGCGTCCATTCTACTGGAGTCCACGCCCTACGGACACCCGAACTTCGGCTTGAGGCCAAGCTCTTGAAAGTGCAGCCGAAGCCAACCGACGGTTTGAGGAGAGCATAAGGGATCGTGGGGCAGCGGTGTCTCACGCCAGACCGAACGACCTCTGACTGGGCTTGCTCAACGTTCTGGAGTGTGAAGCAGCACCAAAGGTTGCCCCCTCGCCAGGGAAGCGTAACGCCTTGGCTTAACGACACAAAATGGAAATTTAATGGGGTCACGGTCGGCGCCGATGATGACCCCGCCGACGCGATGAATTCGCCAGCAAAGCCATGCACTTAATGTCTGCCGGCGCGAGAATTTAGCATTCAATGCTGCCCCACACGCCGTTCTCACGATGAGCATCACCAAGGATGAGTTGCGGACAGTTCCCGAATTCAGAATTCCCCGCTGAAGCCGGTCCAAACCACATGGTCTCAGGACTGACCGTGGCGGTCACCAGCAAGACGCTACGCCTTTTCGCGGCCATGCACCTGAGCAGGAGGAGCAGTCGCTTCGACTGCGGTAAACGTCTCCAAAATCCGGTAGGTATGCTCAGACCCTGCGGGAACGACCCAGGAGTCTCCCGGCTCCAGCCGCACAGTCTGGCCCTCAATCTCCAGTTCCGCTCTGCCTGCGATCACATACCCAACCACCTCATAGTCATGCCTGTGCTTGGGTTTGTCCTGTGTGGGCTCCTCGTCGCGCCAGAGCCGCATCGACACTCGCTTGCCAGACGCAAGATACACCTCGCCTTGACTGCCAGTCGGCGAATGAGCGCTGCTCACCTTGGTCACCGTTGTGTCAGCCATCTCCCTCTCCTGTGCTTACCCTTGTGAAGAATCATGTCAGTCGCGACGGCCTGTTCGCCGCGCTGTTCTGGATCGGCTCTCACTTGTGGGGCTTGAATGGCAATGGTCCGCTGGTGGCCTCGTCAGCCGCCTGGGCCGCTTTCTCGTTCACCGCCCCTTCCGCCATATCGGCGGCCTGCTTTGCGCCTCTGAGTTTCTTGGCTCGCGTCTCACAGCGCTTGCGAAGCTCGTCCAATTCTTCTTCGGTGAGATGCTCGATGCCAATGTATTGGTTTTGAGCGGCGCTGGCCCGGATTAATTCATCAAGCTTGGTCTGAATCGCCGCTCCGTCGCGGTTCTGGGTGTTCTGGATCAGGAACACCATCAGGAACGTGACAATCGTGGTGCCAGTGTTGATGACAAGCTGCCACGCATCAGAGAACTGGAAGATCGGTCCGGTG
This sequence comes from Microvirga yunnanensis, assembly GCF_025460875.1. NCBI lineage: Bacteria > Pseudomonadati > Pseudomonadota > Alphaproteobacteria > Hyphomicrobiales > Methylobacteriaceae > Microvirga > Microvirga yunnanensis. The sequence continues at coordinate 18,534 of NZ_JAMXFI010000107.1, read as the reverse complement.
ACGGCCCAGAGACCCACCACCGCCACGCAAATCGCGAAAGTAATCGGCTTGCCGGTTGCATGCCCCACATGCTCGGCAAAGTCGGTGAAGGTCCGAGACAGCGACATTGGCGCCTCCGTCACGGGAGCCGCGACAGACGCCGTTCTGCGGCGGCTCCCAACAGCAGATTGTCGGCTTACCAACCCGATAAGGCAAGCGCGGTGCTCACTCGCGCGCTGGTGTCCAAGAGGGCCTGAATCGCAGTCTACCCGATATTTTCCGGCGCGGCAGACAGGGCTGCTTGAGGCCACAGAGGCGCAGAGCTTGGCCGTGACCAGCTTTGTGGCTGATCGAGCGCCGCAACAAAAACCCCGTTGCGGGACGGGGTTCAAGGTTCAGGAGAAAACAGGCTCTCGAAGGCAATGCTGCTCCACCTGGGCCAGTTCCTCTCTCGAAGAAAGAACGTTCAGCCGAACGAAGGGCTTAACCTCCCGTTATCATGGTATGCGCCGCATAGCGCAGACAAGACGATGGAGGAACACATGGCTGCAAAGCATCTCGCGTTAGTTCTTCTTGGTACAACCCTGATCGCGGTCCCGGCTCTGGCCCAAACCAATCCGCCCGCAGCGTCCACAACGGCCCCAGCGTCAGGCGCGACGAACACCGGCAACTGGATAACCCAAGAGCAGCCGGGGCAATGGCGGGCCTCCAAGCTCGACGGCTTGAACGTCTACAATCAGAATAACGAGAAGATCGGCGACATCAGCGAACTGATCGTGGACAGCAGCGGCACAATCCAGGCCGTGGTGGTGGGCGTCGGCGGGTTCCTCGGCCTCGGTGAACGGGACGTGGCGATCCCGTTCGAGCAGATCAAGTTCGTGAACGAGCCTCTTGCTGTGGCCACCACCGCCCCTGCCGATGGCCGCACAGTGGCGACCGACCCGAATGCCCCAGCGGCTCCGCGAGCCCCAGCTACAGCAACGGCCCCAGCCACGCCAGGGACCGTCAATCCGAACGCGCCGACCACCACCGGCACAGTGGCGACGGACCGGACCGCCGCTGCCGCGAACCGCTCGGCTCCGGATCATGCGCTGCTGACAACCAACATGACCAAGGATCAGCTAAAGGCGGCTCCCGAGTTCAAATACGCTCGCTGAGGGTGTCAATCCTCAAGGAAGGGGTCCCATGACCCCTTCCGCTCTTAATCCGAGGCCGGTCGTGACGCGGATGAGCGCAGCCAGAGAGTTCTATACAGCGATGTTACCTTGGCATGGGGCTAGATCAGGGAGAGCGACACCATGAGCGTCGGAACAATCCTTCTTATCGTCCTCATCCTCATCTTAATTGGCGTTGTTCCGGCGTGGCCTCACAGCCGAGGCTGGGGCTATGGTCCCAGCGGTGTCCTTGGCGTCATCCTGCTGATCGTTATCATTCTCCTGCTGTTGGGCCGTCTTTAAGCCGTTTCGCGTGACTGGCGCAGGTCGGTCAGCTCGGGCCGGAAGGCATGTTCATTTTGGGGTTTGTCACTCATCGGTCCGCTCCCAAGAGATCCGTTCCCCAAAAGATGCTGCCGCTGGTGAGCGGACAGACAGATGCCTCACGGTGAAATCATAACCCTTCGCAGCCAACGCGATCCGCTCCTCGACGTGGGCCGTTGAGGCAAGCAAAGACATCGGTTGGTGCGCCCTTCCTGGTTCGCACCATCATTCAAGCATGTCCCTCATCGCGGCGTTGATGATGCTCTGCGGAAGGTTGCTTGTTGAACACCGACAAGGCTGTTGGGCCATCGATGGCTGACGGTATTCTCCTCACAAATCTCTTCTCCTTGATCGACGGCCGGGTAGAAGTCAGCCGGATCGATCTCCGAGAGCGGCATGAGTCCAGTTGAGTCTGCGCAGCCGTCTCGGTTCCTATCGAACGAGAATTGTTGAGACCGGAAGTCCATTACTAGGAACGGGTTCGGCTCAAAGAGCCGGTCACATACGATAAAGAATGCCGCGAGGGCGTTGGGTCCCTTCAGACTGTCAGAATAGTAGAGGCCTTTGATAAGGCGGCCTGGAGCCACCACGCGAGGGTTGCCCCGCACGATGAGCCCATTCAAGTCCGGCATTGAATGCTGCCCTAAAGAGCAGGATGGCAGGGATGCCACCAATCGAACCGGACGGGCGAGACTGACGCTGGTCAGCAGCAGGAGGACTGGAAGGCAGAGTATGGCGGCGAGCATCACACATCCCTCCACACAGGAAGCGTTATTATGCGCCGATTTGGACCTAAGGGTTAGCCATCTGTCTGGTAGTCTCGTTGAGGCAACAAATGTGTGAAGTTGTCTGGGCTAACCCGATTGCTTTCCCGCGATCCCATCTCCTGTTGCAGGGGCTCCCGTCACCTTCATATTCCTTGACGTGGCGATCCACCCCTGACCAGAGTGTGTTGTTCAACTCTCAGAACAACTGGGCAGAGGGAGGAACCCATGAAGGCTTTATGGCTCAGCGCAGCTTCAGCACTTCTTGTTGCGTATCCGGCTTTCGCTCAACCGTCGACCCAACCTCCAGGAAGCGCAGGGGTGGTCACACAATCTCCCACTGGCAATCTGGAGCGCCTGTCCGGCTTTCAGACCACCGGCACCGCCGCGCCAAAGCCGATCCCGCAGGAGGGCCGCAGGGCCGATGCGCTCCGTCGCAATCTGGAGAAGGTGAAGCTGCCGGATGGCTTCAGGATTGAGCTTTACGCCGTCGTGCCTGATGCCCGTCACATGGCGGTGGGCCCGAATGCCGGGGTGGTGTTCGTCGGCACGCGCAAGAGCAGCATGTACACGGTAACAGATCGCGATAAGGACCGCGTTGCCGACGAGGTCATCCCGTTTGCGGCAGCGATCAACTTCAAGATCCCAAACGGCGTCTGCTTCTCACCGGATGGCATCCTCTACGTGGTCGAGCAGAATAGAGTCATCCAATTTCCGGCAGCCGAGTTCTTCTACGAGGGCGGCGCCGACGTTCCTATATTCCAGGTCGTGAAGCAGGGGGACCTGATCCCGTCCACGGAGGAGAGCTTCAATCACACGGCCCGCGTCTGCCGGATCGGTCCTGACAACAAGCTCTACATCGCGCTCGGCCAGCCCTTCAACGTGCCGCCGAAGGAGAAGTTGGAGCTTTACAAGCGCGTCGGAATGATGGGGATCATCCGGATGGACCAAGACGGCAAGAACCGCGAGGTCTATGCCACTGGTATTCGGAATTCAGTCGGCATCGACTTCAACCCTGCCGACAAGACCCTGTGGTTCACAGACAACCAAGTTGACGGCATGGGCGATGATCAGCCTCCGGGCGAGCTGAACCGCGCTACTCAGCCGGGGCAGGATTTCGGCTTCCCCTATTACGGTGGCGGGACCGTTCGCACCATCGAGTACAAGGATGATCCGATCCCGGCGGGTGTCGTGCCACCACAAGTCGAGACTGCCCCGCATGCGGCCGATCTCGGGATGTTGTTCTACACGGGAAGGATGTTCCCCCAGAAGTACCAAGGCGGCATCTTCGTAGCTCAGCATGGATCCTGGAACCGGACCAAGCCAATTGGTGCGCGGGTGACGTTCACCTCTCTCAAGCCCGACGGCACGGCGGACAAGACCGAGGTTTTCGCCGAGGGTTGGCTTACCGAGAATGGGGAGTATCTCGGTCGTCCAGTCGATGTCGCTATGCTCCTCGATGGTTCGCTTCTCATCTCGGACGACACAGCAGGTGCGGTCTATCGCATTTTCTACGAGAAGTGATTTCCCTCCACGGGCGCGACCGTGCTGCGCCCGTGTACTAATCTCACAGCAAAGCTCGTTAGCCACCTGCCGGGGGATGTCACATTAAATGAGTATAGCTGTTGGGCTGCCCGACGAGGTCAGTTTTTGCACAGCCCAAGCCGTTGATCTCCCTCCGCGCGAGATTTTCCTCGACAAGAACAGGGTAGTATTCGCCGTTAATGTGACATCCCCCTTCCGCAATAACGACCTCACCTGCGCCCTTGTCCCAAGTGTGCGGCGTTTCGTTGAAGGCGAGACTGCTGCCCGGCTCATAAATGAAGACCCGCCATCCGGGTCCGGAGGTCCGCACGACCAGACGGTGGCACTTGCTTGCGTCGCGCTGGAAGCCTATCGTTTCCGCCCGCCGCAAGGTCGTACGAGCCAGTGTTTCGTCTCCGCGACCATGCGGGCCCGGCAGCTTCAAGCCGAGCCAGCCGGTCCTCGAGCTGGTATAGGTGAAGCGCCTTCTGCTTCGGAGGGTGTTCATCGGCAGCGCCCCCGATCTGCCCGCCCGGCGAAGGGAGTGACCGCCTTGAACATGCCAAAGCTCACAGCCCTCGTGGCTGCAGTTCTCTTGCCTGTCTCAGTGCCGTGGATGGCGAGCGCCCAAGTACCTGACCCAATCGCCGCTCCTGGTGAGACGCTCATCGCAATGCTTCACGCCGAGGGTGCCCAAATCTATGACTGCAAGCTCGACTCGGAGGGAAAGCTCGTGTGGCAATTCCGCGAACCGATTGCAACCTTGCTCATGGATGGCAAGACGGTCGGTTGGCACTATGCCGGTCCGAGTTGGGAATTGGGTGACGGCAGCAAGGTTGTCGGCAGAGTGGTTGCGAGGGCTCCGGGCACGACGCCCCAAGACATTCCATGGCTGAAGCTCGAGGCAGCGTCGCAAGCCGGAACCGGCAGACTTACCGGCGTGACGACAATCCAACGGCTCAACACGAAAGGCGGCGTTGCCGCGGGGGCGTGTGAGGCGGTCGGAGCGCTCCTGAGCGTGGCCTACTCCGCAGACTACGTGTTTTTGAAGAACCGCAGTTGATCCCTGGCCAAGATTGCACTGTCAACTTGACTAAATAACAGCCATATTGGACTGCCCGCCACCGACCTAAGGCACGGCATCTGCACCATGATAGGGGAGCCTAGGGTAGGAAGGGGCCAGCGCAAGATGTATTCCTAATTGAGCGCTAAGATAGAGCGGATCGACAACTGATGGCGCGGGGCCTGAAGCCTGACCACATGTGTTGGGCAAAGTGCTTAGACGTGAATCGGGTTAACCCATTGCTACCTCTCCCTAATCCTGGCCACGAAGCCCTCGAAGCAACGTTACTCGCTCGGGCGGATCTTCCGGGTGGCCGCATCGTTCCTGCCGACGGGTCCGTGGTGCTGTATGGCTCCTCAGACGCCTAAACCAAAACGTATTAGGCCCTTGGCTTGCTCGACACACCTTAGTGGAGAGCATGTTCCTGCTACGTACTCCGTGAGCGCTCAATCAGGAGCAGATCTTACTCTGATCCCGGAGTTGGACGCGAGATGCGACGAAACAAAGCGGATGGACCGATCTTCTCTCGATAGTTCGGTTGTTAGGTGATGATAGCCCTCAGCGTACAGGGGTAGTCTGGATCACTCTGGCCCTTCTTCGGGCAGCCGGCACACACCTGACAGAAAGTCCCGGATCCGGTAGAGGCTGAAGGTTAGGGGCGTGCTCGACAGGCTGATGTGGAGCATTCCGATGGGCGAGGGGCCGATCCGGAAGAAGCCGACGAACTCGCTCGTGCTGAGGAGGCCTTTCTGCAGTTTCTGCGAGAATGTTGCGTTGTCGGGAAGCGCATTGGTGAGGATCAGGGTCGCGGTGTCGAAATCGAAGGTCTGCCATGTCAAGGCAAACGGGTCGGACGGGTCGGCCTCCTCAATTCTCCCCTCGGCATTGGCCCTGACGTGCGAGAGCGTGGTGCAATGAAGCCGCGCAGCTTCGGCACCGTCAGGGAACAGCGCCGCGCAAGCTGTCAGGACAGCCGCGAGACGCACTGAAGTCACCGAGGCGATCCTCATCGCAGGCTGTCCGCAAACCGTGCATCGCACTCCACCCGACAATAACGCAGGTAGGGACAGAAACCATGCCAAGACGGACCACGAACGGAGTACAATCCTTTAACCTTGGCAATAACCTGCACGTGAGCCACTGTTCGATGACGAGGCGAGCGATCATGTGAGGGGGCTGAACTCGACCTTGGGTCTGCCTGATCACCTCAAGTGGACGGCCGACATGGAACGGGCCCGGTCGCGAGGCGACGGGCCCGTGGTGACCCGTAGGTCACACGTCACTGACGGTGTTCCGGAATGATCCGGTCAAACGGCTCAATTTGTGAAGCTGAGACAAGCGCCTCTGACGCAAGAAGATGGGAGAGGCGGTCGCAGCCCAGGCGGATTGTCGATCTTGGCCTCCCTGTCAGCCAGGACCGCTGCGGGTGCGCGGCCCAGACGGGTCCGTGCCCGGGGCGGCTTCGGGAGCCCGCGGCGAAGGCCACCCCGCGCGAATGAACAGCATGTTCCCGTCGCTCCGGGCCTGCCTTAACCCATGTGAAACGGGGCTGCTGAAAAATGCAGACCCAGGGCTCTTGCGGCAGGAACTGTGGAAGCCCACGGAACCACGCTGGCCGTGGCGCATCTCGGGTGCGGTCATCACGACTTCGCGGCCCCGACGGTGTCGGCCATGGTCGCGCCGCGCTGCCCCAGCGGACGGTCAGGCCCGACGGTCGTGTCCCTGGCAGTCTGGTGCTCCATCTCGGCATTGATCTCGGCCCCGAGCAGCACGACGATGCTCGAGATCCAGATCCAGGTCATGAAGCCGATCACCGCGCCGAGAGAGCCGTAGGTCTCGTTGTAGCTGCCGAAGTTCGCCACGTACCATGAGAACAGCATCGAGGCGACGAGCCACAGCACGGCCGCCACGAGGCTGCCCGGCGTGACCCATTTCCACTCGGCCTTGTCGCGGCTCGGGCCATAGCGATAGAGCACCGCCAGCCCTGCCACCACTGCGGCCATAAGGATCGGCCAGCGGGCCAGCGAGAGCAGCCATTCGATCCCGCTGCCCAAGCCGACGAAGTCGAGGACGATCGGCAGCACGACGATCCCGGCGAGCGCCAGGAGAATGAACGCGACGGCCGCCAGCGTGAACGCCAGCGACTCGAGGTTCAATTTCACGAAGCTGCGCTTCTCCTCCTCGTCGTAGACGATGTTGAGGGCGTCGAAGACCGCCTTCATGCCGGCGTTGGCGCTCCACAGCGACACCGCCAGACCGATGACAAAGCTGAAGCCCAGGGTGCCCTCGCCCGCCGAGGCGATGCGGATCACCTGCTCCCGGATGATCTCGAGCGCGCCGCCCGGGAGAACGCCGGAGAGTGCGGTCAGGTGATCCTGGATCGTGGCCGGATCGGCAAACAGGCCATAGATGGAGACAAGGGCGCCAAGCGCGGGAAACAGCGCCAGCAGGGCGTAGTAGGTCACGCCCGCGGCGACCGCCATCAATCGATCCTGCCCGAATTCCTCGTAGGTCCGCCACAGGATGTCCCACCCCTTGGCCGGGATCTCGGTTGGTGCGCTTGCCTCTCGTCCCCTGCCGGGCTCCGAGGCAGCGGCCGCCGGGGCATGCTGGCTGGCGTTCTGCGCTCCGGCCTCTCGGCCAGTCTGCTCCGTACGTCCAGGTGCCCGAGCCGGAGGTCTCGTGGTCGTCCTGCTCCCTCCAGACACGAGGCGGACCAGAACCATGCCGGCCGCAGCGGCCAGCAGGGCGGAGGTCGTAGACGGAGTGGAATTCTTCTGCGGATCCTGGGACGAGGGTGTTGCGGCGGGCATGTCGGATGCGAACTCTGAGGTGAACTGATGGGCCAGGCTTGGCCGTTAGGCTGACCGCAACATCGAGAGGTATGTTCCATCCTGACCGTCTCCGCAGGCAGTCCGGAGATCCTGCACTGCCACCGACCGCCTGTGAACCGACACTCCGGTCCTTCCTCAAGCGCCGCGTTGATCCATCTCAACGCGGATCCCGGCTATCCCGTGTTGTCTGGGCCACTGGTGATGCACTGAGGACGTGGTGCTGTTGCCTTACCGATAGCGACGGGAATGGTCGCAGCGCCAACCGGCTTAACAGTCCCGTCGAACATGGCTGCGGAGTATGCACCGGGTTATGGCGCACCTGTCAGCCGAGAGCGAGACAAGCGGCTACTGCGGACACACAAGCCAGTAAGGCATGCTGCTGCTATCGTTCCCGTCCGAACAGTGCGGAAAGCAAACCGCCCTGCGTGCGGACGGGCTGAGGCTCAACATCGCCCTGAGTTGGTTCATGACCAGCCCCTTCTTCAGATGCCGGCTCAACCTTAGCTTCTGAGGAGACATCCAGCCCCCCCAAATGCTGCTCGCCTGCCTCTCGCATGGAGCCTTCGGGTGCTTCTAGGACTGATAATGGAGTGGACGCGGGCTCCCTCTCCACGTCTTGTCCTGCGGTCGAGAGCACCTCGATCCGGCCAGGGAAGTCATTTCGGCTCTCATACTGGACGTAGTCGTGGAAATCCGACCTGATCCGGTGCGGCTGATCGAGCAGGACCTCATTCCGGACTTCGAGCACGAAGAAGCGCCCTTCCGGAGTGGCACATCCACCCGGCTGACCAATCCTTCGGAAAAGCTCTTCCAGGGACCGGGTGGATGAAAGTGGACGCGAACCTGATCCCCAACCGCAATCTTCATCGGCGATGTCTCAGACATCCAGAATCGTTGCTCCATTTCTCGGCAGACGCTGAGACGCCCACATGGCCGCCTGGGTGCGGTTAGATACCCCAATCTTACGCATGATGGCTTTCACATGCACCTTGACGGTTGCTTCGGTGATTTCCAGTTTGTGGGCGATGACTTTGTTGGGAGCGCCATCCCTCAGATGATTCAGAACCTGCACCTCTTTTCCTGAGAGGTTGTAGGTATTCAGATCAGGCCGCTTCGGCTCTCCTGCGCTGTCTTGAAGCGATTGGTTACGAGTGTCGGATGTCCCTTCCATGATCGAGCGCAGGATCTCAAAGGGCAAAACACTCTCGCCCAGCATGACGAGTTCAAGGAACTTGATCAGAACTCCAGGGCCAGTTGCGATCAAACAGAAGCCGTTGACGCCAGCCTCATGTCCCAGCCTCATGAAGTCGAAATCATATTGATCTGCCACAACAACGATCCGAACCTCCGGAGCCTGATCCCGCACCTGCCTGACGATCTCAAGCACACGACCGGCATTCTGGCGGGCCTCAATCAGAACCAGAGCAACATCCGGAACTAACCCTTGGAACCGTCTTGACCCAGCAACCGATGCTGCCTCGACAATGACGAAGGGGCTTCCCGACAGGATATGTTGAAGCCCTGAGCGCAGTAGGGAGTTATCACAGATCAGAGCCGTTGGGATCGTCGGAGTGAGACTCCCGGTCGGGTAGCCTGCGTTGGACGAGCGACTATGAACAAGTGTCAGTGTTCGCGCGGCCATCTGCGCCCCCTGTTTAGTTTCCTCAGTAGCAGAAACTAAACAGGGGACACGACCTCTGTCTGTCGGCTACCCGACGAAAGATGTCCGCCAATCGTGGTCCGAAGGTTCACTCGGAACCAATTTCCAGGTGACTAAGCTTAACAATATAAGCTGTGACGGACGGTGTATTCTGTGCTGGAGAGACAGCGGGTAGCGGGTAAAAAAATGCGCCCATTGAGGGCGCTTGAGGTCCCGGCCCGTAGGGGCAAATGAGCCGGTGAAACGATAGAACCGATCAGCCTGCTGCTCGAAGATCGTCCGGTACGACTGATAGTAGGTGCTTCTGGAGTTCGGCGATCAGCATCACATACGGCTGACGCCGCTCGCGGTGCCTGCGGTGAAGATTCTCTACAATCTGCTTCCTCAGCACTGGATTGGTTCTGCTGTGCTCCAAACGCTGAACGTCATGCAAATGCTCGAAGTCGAGGTTCGACAGAGTCCGCGACGTGCTCTGCCATAAACCATGGAGATCGAAGCTGTTGTTCGCGCCGCCGATCAGGCGGTTCAGAGCAGACGAAACGTGCTGTTGGTTCTGCATAGCGGCCCTCGATGGGTCGCGCTGAGCCGCACCTTTATTCCGGCGCCAAAGCTCAGCGCGTGCCATTCTCAAGAAACGTTCATCCCTAAACTGTCCTGCTTCAGCACATATCAGTTATGCTACGGCTCCGGGCCACCTCAGCATGAGGAAACCGGTAAATATCAGCCGTGCTGAGTAGATATTTTGCGGAAAGTGCGCAGGGAAATACTAAACAAGGCACCCCTTGTCTGTCTGCAACCCGACATAAGACATAACTCTTTCGTATAAGTTAGCCTGCCGCAGCCGGATAATTTCCTCACCTATAGAGGAATTTACAATAAGAGCTTCGCTATACGACGTTTATGCTAAATTGAGGGACGAAGCCATGCGTATCCAAGTCATTGCTTCAGAGGTCAGCCTATGCCTCTCGGCCAGAAGGATGGCAGTGAACCCAGCCCTCATCGCCGACTGCAATCTTCATCGTTGATCCTTCTCCAGCAAGCACACGTCCAAGGGATTAGATGTCCGAGACCTCTTCCTCCGCCGCGACCTGAAGTCTTTCGATGGAAATCCAGCCGACGCAGGTCCGGAGAATAGGAGCCAAGTAGGCACGTTCTCCCTGGATTTCTATGATCCGGCACGGGTATGCACGCTGATCGCCAGGAGGACGACAGATCACCGTCATCCCGGGGCGAACTTCACCGCTTCGACCCTGGCAGGAATTCCCTTGGGGCTCATTGCTTCGTAAAGCCTGAAACCAGGAGCCACTTTGACCGGGCTTGATCCAATCCAGCGCCGCAAGGATCGCGCGGGCTTCAGCCCGGTGGCACTCGGTCAGCACGTGCAGCAAAGGAGAGGTCTTATAGCCAGGAGCCCAAGGGACACGAACAAGCTTGGCCAGTTCCTCGGCAACGACCTCAATCTCCTCGTCCGTCATTGTGTGTGGCCAACGCTTGTTGGAGCAGCCTACTGCGAGAGTTGGTGGATGCGCTCGTGCAGGATAGCGATTTGCTGAAGGTAAGGCTCGCGCCGCTGGCGGTGGTGCTGCTTAAGCTTCTCCAGCAGGCGTATCTTCAGTTTCCTATCCAGCATGCGGCCATTGATGTTGTCGCATTCACGCTCGTGCTCGTAATCGATATCGGCCAAAGTCCCCAGCAGCGACTGGAGCAACGGTTGAAGGTCAGGAGAATACATCCTTGCCGTGACCACCTGCTGGGCCGATTGCGCGGAGCAAGGTTTATTGTCGGCCATCGCTTTCCTCCCTGGATCTGGTTGTACAGCGCGGGAAAAGATGCGGAGGGAGGAGCGATTTGTCTGAGAGGAATCTTACAGAACGACCAATTTCTCCTAACTTATGTTATCCACAACTGCCCTTTTATCGCCCATATCACGACATAGTCGAGCCAATGTCGTCATCGGCTGGAGCGTAGGTGCGGGGCAGCAGGCGCTCATAGCTGCGGCGGATTTTGCCATAGCACTCGCAGGCCGCCTCTTGGAGACCAGCCCGGTCCGTGATGACAATGCCGCCGCGGCGCTGGCGGATCAGGCCTGCCCTCTGGAGCGTGCGCAGCACGATGCTAACGCTTGGGCGCTGAGTTCCCAGCATCTCAGCCAAGAACTCATGCGTGAGCGGCAAAGTGTCCTGCTCAACCCGATCATGCGTGCTCAGGAGCCAGCGGCAGCAGCGGGCCTCCACGCTGTGAACCGCATTGCAGGTGACAATCTGGAAGGTCTGCGCCAGCAGCGCCTCGGTGAAGCGGTACAGCAGCAGGCGCATGCGCGGGCAGGCATTGACCGCCTCACGCAGCCACTCGATCTCGACCTGCGAGGCCGTTCCGGGAATCTGCACGATGTAGCGCCCGAAGGATTCGCGGGTGAACAGGGCGCTGATCAAACCAAATACGCCCTCCCGTCCGAACACCGCCACCTCGACCGATCCGCCATCCTCCAGCACATTGACCAGCGACACGACGGCGTTATGCGGGAAGTAGGTGTAGCGGATGGCTTCGCCTGCCTCGTAGAGTACCTGCCTTCGGTGCAGGTCTATGATCTCCAGGTGTGGTTCGAGCAAGGCAAAGTCTTCAGGCTCGAGCGCTGCCAAGAGGCGGTTGGCTCGATGTGTCGCCATGTTGGACAGATGTGCCATTGGCTCACTGCCGCAGCCTCGTAGCTGTCTCCCTCGCCAGCCTACGTGAGCAGAATAAGCTGCTCTGGGATAGCTCGGCTTACCGCTTACCAGCCCCAGTACGGCGGCACCTTCCAGTGGTCGTGCAGGTCCTGCTCCCGTCTGCGGTCCCACCAGTCCTTCTCATCCCCGGAGACCACCGGAGCCCCAGTGAGTTCCTCGGGGGTGATATCGGTGCGGAAGCCGCCAAGCTGGGTGTCGTACTTGAGCTTTTCCCACGGGATGGTGTGCTCGTGGCTGCCGATCCCGAGAAAGCCGCCAAAGCTCATCACCGCGTACACCACCCGCCCGCTCGCCTTCTCGATGATCAGGTGGTGAATGGTGCCGACGTGCTTACCTTGCAGGCTGTAGACCGGAGTTCCCTCAACCCGACTGCTCTCGATGAGGGGATGTACGGACGTGTTTGTGTCGGATGTTTCTGCTGCCTGGGTCATGACAAACCCTCCTGCGCAGAATGGCGACAGAACCAACCCACCTCAGATCGGGCAAGTTCCACATGGACTCGCTGTCGTGCCTGTTCGAGAGGATGGCGTCAGCTACCTGTGGAGGTCGGCGTCGTGGCGCACCTGTGCAGGCTTTGCAGCGATCATCCAATGACCCTGATGCCACTCCCACAAGATGCGGCCCAGGCCGATGTCGGTAACGCAGCAGGGCACAGGGTTCGAGGTGTTCTCAGGCATACAGCCGTTCCGTGTTCGCGTATGAGCCTAAGATCAGTCACCGTCAGGCGTCCGATCCGGGACCGGAATATCGCCGTCGCCATAGCCGCGCCGCCCGTGGAGCTTGACCTTCGAAGTCGGTGCAGGCCGGTCTTCCAGCAGCCGCACGGCTTTCCAGACCGAGTTTACCACCTTCTGGATCGGACTGATCGGCGTCTTTCTCATGAGTGGCTCGCCTCTCCTATAGGCTCGTGCGCCTGCGGGTGAAATACCAAACCACAGCAGCGATCACGATGGCCAACAGTATCCACCACCACGTGGCGATTCCGCCCGCAGGCGCTGCCGCAGGATCGCCAGGGGGTGTCGCTGGAGCGGTCGTCTGAGCCAGAGCCAGCGACCATGAGAGGACAAGCAGGCCAGGACCTGCGAGCGCGGCGGATCGAACATTGTGCATGTGCTCCTCCTTGATTTCGTCTCACGTGAATGTCGGAAGGTCACGAGGCTAATAGCGGAACGTCATCTGATCCATCAGATGCTGTAACTCAGTCGGCCTCTGAACATAGGGGGTGCGCTCCCGCTGGTAACGCTCACTAAGCTGGGCCGCGTAGCGCATTTTGATCGCCTTGGGGCCTGCCCACCCGTGAAGCTGCTTTTGGTGAATCTGGTGGCGAACGTCGAGTTCTGCCAGCGCCGCCAAGGTGCTCTGAAGCTGGAGGAGCAGGTCGGCAGGATACCATGGACATGGCAGCGCCAGGGCTGATGCTCGTCGCGTGATAGAGGTAAGCGGCATCGAATACCCTCCCTCTTCTGGAAGGGGAGAGCATAGCAGCTTTCGGGTTAGAAAGAAGTCAATGTCTTATGATCAAGTGAGAATGATCGCGAGCCCGCCTCCTTCCGCCAGCAAGACCTGACGCAGGCATTTTGATGACTAGACGCGCCTGAACGATCGGAATCAGCACCCCGCCTATGCCTCCAGTCGAAAACCAACGGCGATGTTGGCTCCAAGCGCAATAAAGCCGACGACGAACATATCCTTGCTGTCAAGGTCAGCGTATACTTCCATGAGATGAGGATGCCATGATGCACAAGAGAATAAGGTCTTATGTTTCCTTTGAAAGCCAAGCGCTCGTGGTTGCCGGACTGGCCTTCTTGTTTTGTGGGGCGGTGATCATGGGCTTCATGTGATGCTCTCCCAACCTTGATCGCGCTGCTGCTGATGGCTGCTGTTGTCGTGATCTACGTGCTTGCGATCAAGTCTGGGTAGAAGGCCCTGTAGTGCGGCCAGAAATACCCCGGAGGTTACCCATGGCTTATGTCATGCTCCAGTATGACCGCCCATCCGACACACAGAACTGGAACAACTACAACCAGCATGTGTGGGATTGGATTGATCAGTTTCTGAAAATGCCGGGAGCGGTATCGTTCGTCGCGTACCGTACCACCAATCAGGAAAGCCCCGACACCTTCACCATGCTGGAGTTCCACACGTTGGAGGAAGCTCGGCAAGCAGCAGCTTCGGAACCGCTGAAGCGCATTCTCGCTGAGTTACGGTTGGTTGGTGCGGTGGCCAGGGTGCTGCTGGTGGAGCGCTCGCCATTCACGCCCAAACCCGTCCTGGCTTGAATCCAGAAAGCTCCCCCAAGGCAGTCCAGCTTTGCTCATGAGACCGGAGCCTTCCACCTCAACCCTGCTTATGTGGGATGCAGGACCGCCCACTTGCCGGGACAATGCTTGCTCCCTCCTGGTGACCAATGGCCTGAAGCCGGATTCCTATCGCGAACCGATCAAGGGTCGCCAGTGGCAAGTGGACAAATGTGCTAATCCGGTTCTTCAGGAACTCAAAGGCGCGAATGAAGGCTTGCTCCTTCTCGGCATCGGAACCTTCGACAGCGGCTGGGTCGTCGATGCCCCAGTGAGCGATTGAGGGATGTCCTGGCCAGACCGGGCAGGCGTCACCAGCCGCGCTGTCGCAGACGGTGAGAACAAAATCCATCACAGGGGCTCCCGGAGCCGCGAATTCGTTCCAGCTTTTCGAGCGATACCTGTCTATAGAATAGCCGTGGTCGCCCAGCACCTTCAGTGCCAGTGAATTCACAGCGCCTTTCGGCTGACTGCCCGCCGAGTAGGCCATGAAGTGGCCTGCGCCATTCTTGCGCAGGATGCCTTCCGCTAGGATCGACCGGGCAGAGTTGCCGGTGCAAAGAAACAGGACATTGTAGGTTCGCTCGGTCATGGGGGCCCCCCCCTTGACCAGACATTGCAACTCAGCCCCGTGCTCCAAAGCGTCAAGTTCCTTCGATCCGCTGCGTTGTCTCTCCTACAAGGCAGGCGGGTGGTCTTGCTTGGTGCCGAAGGAGCGTGAGGGGGTGCCAGGGAAGAGCGACACGTGGGTGTGCTGTGCCACCCAATCTTCCAACACAGCCTTTCGACCCAGCACGACGGTCGCACGTCCAGGTCGGTTAAAAGCCTTGCCGTCCTCCGTGTAGCCGGTGGACTCGAACACTGCCATGCCAACTGCCGTGAGCCGGTCGGCTGAGACTATGGTGCGAAGATTATCCAGATGCCATCGGAACTGATCAATATGGCTCCAGACCTTTCGCCACTGCTCCTTCTCTGTAGCGCTACGTCCCAGCGTGAAGGCCGCATAGGTGCCGAAGGTGATCAGGTCATCAGCAAAGAGCGGGCGTGAGCCTGCAAAATCCACCGTCTGAATGCAGACCTGGAGCGTGCGGAACCAGCGGCGGATCAGGGCAACATCGTCATCATGCTCGGCCATGGCAGCCTCCTGGGGCTGAGGCTTGGAGGCCCGATGCTGCTCCTGCGTCAGCAGGAGGTCAAGCCATCAGGCGTCTCCAGGCCAATGGGTGATTGGACTGGCTGACCGGCAACCGGAGGTGTATGGTGAAGCTGTCGCGAAGGTGGAGCGTGGCCATGACGCAAGCCACTCGCCAACACAACTATCCCGCTCGCAAAGAACCAGATCGCAGCCACTCCGCACGGCATAAGCGGATACGGGTGCGTCACATCCATCGCCTCTCCCATACACAGCATCTCGCTCTGATTGAGGAGGCCCGCGCGAGCCGCCGCTCGAAGCATATGCGAGACCAGCTTTCCGCCTTTCTGCCGCACCTGCGGGCCTTTGCGCTGCATCTCACCCGCGATCCAGTCCGGAGTGATGATCTTGTGCAGAATACCATCCTGCGGGCATGGGCCAATCTGGATCACTTTCAGCACGGCACCAAACTGCAGGCGTGGCTGTTCACCATTCTGCGCAACAGCTTCTACTCAGAGCATCGAAAGCACAGATGCGAGGTCGCAGACCCAGAGGGTGGCTTTGCCCGACGCCTGATGGTTTATCCTGAGCAGGACGCCAGGCTGATGCTGCAGGACCTTCAAAAGGCGCTAGCGCGTCTGCCACCAGAACAACGCAACGCCCTCGTCCTGGTGGCTGAACAAGGTGAGAGCTACGAGGATGCAGCGGCGGCCTGCGGTGTGGCAGTGGGCACACTCAAGAGCCGGGTCGACCGAGCCCGCACCCAGCTTGCAGCGATGTTGCAGATGGAAAACCGGCACGATCTCGGCCCGGACGGGATGCTGCTGGCCGCACTCCAACCCTCGCAGGCCGCAATTGCCATGTGAGATCGTTCCTGATGTTGCTCAAGGTGGAGGATCACATGATGAACTCAACGCCTGAGAAACCGGACAACTGGGTGGAAGCACCGGGGGGTGCGGCTGATAAGCCAGCGTCCGCCTTCCTTGAGCCGTTACAGCCGTCGCCGGAACTGGCTGCCATTGTAGGTTCAATCCCCCTGCCCCGCCCGGAGGCGGTGAGCAAGATCTGGGAGTACATCAAGAAGCACAAACTCCAGAACCCGCAAAACAAGCGCGAGATCATGGCGGACGAGAAGCTTCAGGCGGTGTTTGGAGGCAAGAACAAGGTCAGCATGTTTGAGATGAACAAGCACCTCGCGCAACATCTCAAGTGAAATGCAGTACGCGGCGAGTTCTGCACGACTTTGCGGGCAGCGAATCCGTGGGCCTGTAGCTAAACCATTCGTCTCAATTGAGCGGCGTGAAGGCGGTCGCGAACCGCTGCTTGGCGCAGGTAGTGAGCCGCTGACCGCAGGCGGTTTGCCTCAGCCATTCGATGCTGATCTTCCAGTTGTCTGGTCTTAAGCTCAAGCCTCGCCACAGCACGCTCCCGACAGGCAGCCCAGTGCTCAAAGGCATGCGCGTGCTGGAGGAGTTCTAGGGGATGGCAGACCTCGATCATCTGCGCACCAATCATGTGCATTTCAAGCAGAGACAACTTATAGGCGGTTATATCTGAACAGGGGCTGATGGGACTCCTATCCTCCTGAGAGCAGATGCAGCGGGAGCTTGGCGTCTCTGTCAGCCCTGCACCGAACGATGATTACTCGCAATGATCGGCAGTGGTGCAAAGGCGTCTGGCATCGTGGAGTAATGATGTCTCACTCAGCTTTTCCATCCTTTCGCTCCCCTAATTGACGGATGAAGGAGGCAAGCTCGTCCGGAAGCGCCTCTTCGAGTGCCACTGGGTGCTGAACTTGCAACCATCGTCCAACCTCGGCAGCAAGCTCGGCTGGCGTCAGCGCGTCCCGAAAAGGGCTGTTCGTCCCGCCGTTGGGCTTCGCGGAATTTGGTCCGCCTTCGTCTGGTGAATCCGCAGCCATTGCGTTCTTCCGGCTGCCCCAAACCTTTGGAACCGTTTGACTTGTTGTCAGTGACAACCCGTAGCAGGCGCTCCGGTTTCAGCGAAAGGTTTACATAAGTTAAGAAAAATGCAACCGTGGCCGTCAACTGAATGCTGGTCTTGCCGCAGAGCATTTGTGCGGCTTCACGTCTCTATGGGGAGCTTCGACCAGCGTCCATTTGTCATCATAGGTTCAGTCCAAGCGCGAGTACCGGTGCGGTTTTCGAGGCGAGGTGTTCCATGGCGCACAAGTTCCAGGTTGGTCAGACGGTTCTGCCAGCCCACCCCAGGGGAGCCAATCCCAGCACCTACGTGATCGTCCAGGTGCTGCCCGAGACCTCGCACGAGCGCCAGTACCGGATCAGGGCGTTCTCAAGTTCAACTGAGTGCATCGTCGGCGAGACGCAGATCAAAGCGCTGAAACCAGAGCCGAGCCTCTCGTGAACTTCCGGCACCGGTCAGGGACGTGCCATGCCTGTAGACTGAGGTGGCTCGGTTTGTCTGAACAGCGTTTTCGGTTCGCTAAGTGGAGCGTCTGCGGGGTCAGGCTGCCGCGCGTTGCGGCAGCGAATTGAAGTAGGCCTGATCGGGCGTGCTCCGGTCAAGGCTCGAATGAGGCCTTCGGCCATTGTAAAAGGTCAGATATCGAGCAATCGAAGTACGGGCCTCAGCGACAGTATCGTAGGCCCTCAGATACACCTCCTCGTATTTGATGCTGCGCCACAGGCGCTCGACAAAGACGTTGTCGCGCCAAGCGCCCTTGCCATCCATGCTGATCGCGATCTCGTTTTTGAGCAGCACACTGGTGAAGTTGTGGCTGGTGAACTGACTTCCTTGATCCGTGTTGAAGATTTCAGGGCAGCCGTAGCGGGTCAGGGCCTCCTCCACCGCTTCGATGCAGAAGGCGGCCTCCAGCGTGATGGACAGCCGCCAGGCCAGAACCCGTCGGCTGAACCAGTCGACCACCGCCGCCAGATAGACAAAGCCGCGCGCCATGGGAATGTACGTGAGATACTGTCGGCGAATTCAGGCGATCGGCGCCAAGGCGGCAAAGCGTGTCACGCGCGTTGTGGCCCGTGGCGATCCGTCCAGCCAATGCACAATCCGCGAGACGTTCATCGCGGCGGCTGTGCAGA
>NZ_JAMXFI010000106.1:0-27765 GCF_025460875.1 Microvirga yunnanensis | reverse complement strand
TGGTGGCGCTGCCACCGCCGGATCATCACCGATTATCTGCTCGCCTCCGGCCATTCCGTGTCCCACATCCTTGGACCCGGCAAGATCGAGCCGGCGTCGCTGACGCCTGGTGCCCGCTCCTCCCCTGACGGGATCGTCTACCCAGCGGCAAGCCGAGCCTCCCGAAACGCCTCGACCGAATTGGCTTGCCAGTCCGATCCGTTCCTCCGGCCTGCCCAGGCAAAACCCTGCGGGTTCGGTCCGGATCGGGAACCCGGATGAGGACGTATTGTCCGGCCGGAACGGGCTCGGCCAAGATCTCGACATCGATCTCATGCAGGTACGCATTGGCCGTCTCGATCGTCAGCTTGCCGCCCTTCGGCATGGCGTCGCGCGCATTCGCCGCCAAGTTGATGATGGCATTCTCCAACTGGCTCGGGTCGGCCTTGGTCCACCACAAATCCCCCGCAGGGACCATTTCCAGCACAATCGTTTCACCAAGGGTGCACCGCAGCAGATCGGACATGCCCGCCACCAGCTTGTCTGCGTCGATGGGCTCGGATCGAGCGGCTGGCGTCGCGAGAAGGCCAGAAGCCGCTGGGTCAGGGTGGCTGCCCGTTGTGCGGCCTGCATGGTCTGATCGGCCGCCCTGTGAAGCCGGTCGAAGCCCTCCGGCAGGCGGCGTTGCAGGAGTTCGGCGTTCCCGACGATAATGGTGAGCAGGTTGTTGAAGTCGTGCGCAATGCCACCGGTGAGCTGGCCGACGGCCTCCATCTTCTGCGCCTGGCGCAGCGCCTCTCGGCCTTCATGCGCTCGGCCACCTCCTGCGCGACCCGCTCCTCGAGGGTCTCGTTCAGGCGCCTGAGTTCCTCGCTCGCCTGCTCGGCCTTTCGGCGGGCGAGAAGCAGCTCCCGCTCGTACTTGCGGCGGTCGGTGGCGTTGAAAAGGGTGATGCGATGAACAAGAGGCCTGCCGTTCGCATCGCGATCTCGCGGGTGCGATTGCTGCCGGGGGACGAGCCCTGGCCGTAGTCGCCGAGACCGATGATCTCGACGCTGTTGTCGGCACGCGGCTAATGCTAGCACGCGCCCTCTATGCGGCGGGCCGGTATGGAGAAGCCATCAGGCACGCGCACGATGTGGTCGCTCTTCTCGGAGAGGATGTCGGGCGTGGTGCCCTGAGCGGCATGAACCAGACTGTATCCGCGCATGTATGGCTGACTCTATTTTACGCCGAGCGCGGTGAGTTCGAGGCCGGTACGGCGGAAGGCGAAATGGCGCTGCGGCTTGCGCCCGATCCGCGATGCACGGAGCATGACATGGTCGGGGTCCGGCTCGGCCTGGGCCGGCTGCAGGTCGTGCGCGGCGACCTCGCTGGGGCGGTTGCGACGCTGGCATCGGCCCTGCCGCTCTGCGAGGGCGATCTTGTGATCTACTTCTCGCGGGTCGCCTCCTCTCTGGGCAGAGCTTATGCCGGAACCGGTCGGGTCGATGAGGGCATCGCGCTGCTGCAACGGGCTGACGAACGGGCCCGGGCCATTGGATTTGCGTTCGGGCACGCGCTGGTTCTGGTGCAACTCGGTGAAGCCCTTCTGCTCGCCGGTGACCTTGAGCAGGCGCAGGAGATCGGTTGTCAGGCAGTTGAGACGGCGCAGCGATGGGGAGAGCGGGGCAACGAGGCTTGGGCCCACTGTTTCCTTGGCGACATCGGGACCGCCCGCCGGGCGCACCAAGAGGGGCAGGCGCACTATCAAGAAGCGCTGGCAATTGCGGAGGAGTTGGAGATGGCGCCGGTTCGGGCACGGTGCTCGGCCGGCTTGGCGCGGGCAGCCCGTCACAGCCATCCAGCGGTCGACCTTAAATCGCTCTAAGTCTTCGAACCGTCCTTCGTTCCCAAATTGTTGAAGCGCCCAGGAGCACTCGGCGACACTTAGGTCCGTTGCGGGTCGGGAACCAAGATTCCCTGCGATTCTGGAACGTCCAGTTCGATGAGGATTGCGGCCTTTGAGTTTAGGTCTCAAGCGTGCCGATGACCGACTGTGGGTGAGGGCCGCAGTCTCCCACCTCGAGCAGACCTTCGGCGGTGCCTTTTTCGCGTTTTCAGTCAGCCAAGCCCGAGTTTGGAATAATCTCACAATGCTGTACTGCCCGCCGGGACCATTCGCTTGTATCGGATTGTTCACAACAACACCCAGCGGCCATTACGCTGACTAGCTGGTTAAGCAGCCTCTGACACAATCGAAGATGTTGCGGCCTTCCACCCCCAAAGCAGAGTAAACGAGAGCGCTGCCGCCAAACAGAGAAGACCAGCCGCCAAGAACGCTGGTACGAAGCTTGTAAGCACGTCCCGGGACACCCCTGCTCCAAAGGCCATCATGCCGGCTCCGAGTTGATGCGCAGCAAATGCCCAGCCGAACACGATTGGCCCCTTCTCCCGCCCAAACGACTGAGCCGCGATTTTGACCGTCGGCGGCACGGTCGCGATGAAATCCAATCCGAATAGAACAGCAAAGAACGAGAGCCCTACCAGGGTGAAGTCGCTGTAGGGCAGCCACAGCAATGCGACACCACGGAAGGTATAGTACGAGGCCAGCAGCCAGCGGTTGTCGTAGCGGTCGGACAGCCAGCCCGATCCAACGGTACCGATCAGGTCGCAAATTCCGACCACCGCCAGCAGGCTGGCGGAGGTCACGGTGGCAATCCCATAATCGCTGCACAGCGCAACGAAGTGCGGCTGAATCAATCCAACACTCGATACGCCACAGATGAAGAAGCTGAACGCCAGGACCCAGAACACGAGGGTTCCTGTTGCCTCACGTAAGACGCTGAAGCTTAAGCTAAGAACGTTCGTCTCAGGACGCTGTACAGGCTCTTGAAGCTGGTCCTCTCCGAATGGAGCCAGCCCGAGTTCATAAGGATCATTGCGCACAAACAGAACAAACAGAGCGGCCACAAGCGCGATTGTGACTACAGAGGGAACAAAAGCTGCTCGCCAGCCAAAAGTCTCAGCAATCCAAGCGCCAGCCGGCAGGAAGACCAGTTGCCCCGTTGCACTACCGGCCCCCATGAGGCCAAGGACGAGACCGCGGCGGGCGGTGAACCAGCGTGTCGCGATAGTCGCACTGAGGACCAGTGCTGTCATCCCGGCGGCCAGGCCAAGAAGCACGCCGATGCCAAGCCAGAGTTGCCATTTTGCCGCCATGCCAATGGAGACGAGCAAGCCGGCGATAAGGAGAGAGGCGGAGCCCAGCACGACGGCTCGCAGCCCGTAGCGCAGCATCAGGGCGCCGGCGAACGGAGCCATAAGCCCGAACAAAGCCAGCCGAAGGGCCAGCGGCCCCGATATTTCGCCGATGGACCAGCCGAACTCGCGCGAGATCATCGGCACGAGCACGCCTGCCACGCTCATGGCCGCGGACGAGCAGACCACGAACGTGAAGGTAATTGCGACGATGATCCAGCCGTAATGGATCCCTCGTGCTGCAAGAACCTGCGCCAGCCACTTCGCTGCCATAGCCCACTCCCGCTTAGGACTTGTTGCTTGGAAAGCTTGCCCTTCTCCCAGGTCTCTGGCGAGCGATTTTTCACGCCCTGATTGACTACCCATCAGAGGCGCGGCCGTAGTGCCTCGGAAGGTCTCTCTTGGGTCAACCTGAGCCGTTGGGCGTGGCCTTATGAAGGTCGGCTTATCCTAGAACTGCGGAAGTTCGGTTTTCTTCAGCTCCGTGCCGATACTGTTGAAAAAGTCCGCAACTGCCGCTTTTGGTGTGATCAACATACAAGATGCTGGGCCTTGTCCGGCACACTGACCCTAGTAATAGATCGATGAAGTAGGGCTTGGGAGTTTTTCAACGAACTCTGCCAGTTGCAGACCTTCCACTCAGTCGGGCTCAGGCGTGCTGGCCGCATGATCGATGACAATGCGCTTCGTCAAGGGCAGCTCGATCGTGCAGCGCAGGCCATCTGACTCGAACGTCTGCACCGTCTTCGCCTTCAGCTCGTAGGTAAGCGTTCGCTCCAGAAGATCGGTGCCGAAACCCCGCCGCTTCCGCTTGGCCACCCGGTCGGCCAGCCCACTTTCCTTCCACTCGAGCACCAGCCGGGGCACTTCCGTGCTGTTGTGCACCCGCCACGAGATCAGGATACGCCCGTGCGGCACGGACAGGGCCCCATACTTCACGGCGTTCGTCGCCAGCTCGTGGATCGCAAGCCCGAATGTCTCGGCCGCCTTGGGCTGCAACCGCACGGAAGGACCTGCCATCCGCACCTGCTCGCCCTCGTGCGCCGCATAGGTGAGCAGCTCGTCGGCCACCAGGTCGGTGAGATCCAGGCCCGCCGCCGGATCCCGGGCCACGGCCGTCTGCACCCGAGCGAACGCGTTGAGGCGCCCGTCGAGGTGCATGGCGTAGTCCTCCACCGACGGGCTCGTCTGGGCGGTGCGCTTCACGATGGAGCGGATCACGGACAGGGTGTTGCGCACCCGGTGCTGCAACTCGCCCAAGAGCAGCCTAGCCCGGCTCTCGCTCGCCCTGAGAGCCTCCTCGGCCTGCTTTCGTACGCTGATGTCCTGCATGGCGCCGATCATCCGCATGGCCTGGCCCTGGGCATCGCGGAGGATGAAGCCCCTGTACACGATGTCAGCATAGGAGCCGTCCGCGCGCCGGTAGCGGTATTCATCCGACCAGTGCCTGCCCGTGCCCTCAGCAGCCTGTTTGAAGTCTTGCACGACACGCTCCCGGTCATCCGGATGGATGTGAGCCAAACACCAGGCGGTGTCGGGGCCGATGTCCTCGGGCGCATAGCCCATCTGCGTCTGCAAGGCCTCGCTTTCCCAGACGCGGTCGGTGACCAGGTCGATGTCCCAGATGATGTCGCGGGTGGCACGTGCCACATACCGGAAGCGCTCCTCGCTGGCCCGCAGCGCCTCTTCGGCCTCCTTGCGCTCGGTGATGTCGATGTTCATGCCGACCCACTTGCGTACCGTTCCGTCAGGCGCGAGCAGCGGCGCGGCACGATCATTGGTCCAGCGCCAGCCGCCTCCGGCCCGCCGCAGCCGGTACTCGGCATTGACGGGGCGGCGCTCGCGCACCGCCTCGCACCACAGCCGTTCCACAGTGACTCGGTCGTCGGGATGGATTGCATTGGTCCAGCCCGCCCCAAGGTACTCCTCCCGGGTCTGGCCGGTGTAGGTGCGCCAGCTCGGCGAGTCAGCAGTCACCAGGCCCTCGGCATCGGTTTCCCACACCGCCTGGGCCCAGCTCTCGACCAGGCTGCGGAAGCGCTCCTCGCTCTCTTGCAGTGACTGGGTCAGCACCTGGGCGGCAATGGCATCGCTGGCTTGGCGGGCATAGATGTCGGTCAGCCTGAGTTCGCGCTCGGACATGCGGTGCGGCTGACGGAAATGGGTCGAGAGCATGCCGAGCGGCTTGCCCTTGGGCGTGAACAGCGGCGTCGACTGCACCGCCCGGTAGCCCGCCTCACGGGCGGCCGGGAGGCTCGGCGCATAGGCGGGCTCCTGCTCGACATCCTCGATCACCACCCGCTCGCAGCGGGCCAAGGCCATGCCGCAGGCCGAGCCCTCTTTGACGGTCACTTCGGCAAAGTGGTCGATAAACTGCTGCTGGAAGCCGCGCTGAACCGCAATATGCAGGGTTTGGGTGGCCTCATCGTAGAGCTGGATGTTGCCGAAGTCGGCCCCGTGCAGCTCGATCGTCGCATCCAGGATGGCGTTAAGCATCGCCTCGAGATCGGCGGAGCGGACCACCTGCCGGCTCAGCTCGTGCAGCCGCGTCATAGCCCTCAGCTCAGCGGCAAGGGCCTCCTCGGCCTGCTGACGGGCCGTGATGTCGAGCACAAACTCGAAGATCGTGCCATCGGGCAGCGCCTTGGCGGCGAACACCGCGCACCAGCGCGAGCCGTCCTTGCGGAAGTACTCCTTCTCGTATGGCGTAGTGCGCCCCGTCGCCTTCAGCTCCGCTACGGCTCGCTCAGAGGCTTCCATCCATTCCGGCGGAGTCAGCCCCTGCCAGGTGAGCCGTTCCGTCTCCAAGTCCTCCCGGCTGTAGCCGCCCATGGCCAGGAAGGCATCATTGGCGTCGAGGATCCGGCCCTCTAAGTCGAGATAGATCGCGCCGACGGTCTCGATCTCCAGGGCCGTGCGGAAGCGCGCCTCGCTGGTCCGCAGGCTTTCGTGCGCTTTGGCCAGTGCACGGGTTCGCTCCTCGACCTGCCGCTCCAGCTCCTTCTGCCTGATCCTGGCTTTGTCCAAGGCATCGGTCATATGGTAGGCGGCTGCGGCGGCGCGGGCGAGACTTTGCAGCAGGCGGGCATCTTCGGCATCGAACTGCCCCTCGGGCGTGTGCTTGATCGCCCAGAGCGTCCCGACAGCCGTGCCATTGCTATGCCAGGGCACCAGCAGGCTCTCGTAGATCCGCGGCGCAGTGTCTCTCAGCGCCGGGGAACACTGCTCCGCTCCCTGTAACAGGAGGATGCTGTCGCGGGCGATCGCGGTTCCGCCTGGGCTGACGTCCCACGGGATGGTGCCACCGACATGCCCCGCGAGAGCGCCAGCCATCGCATGCCACCGGAGGCGGCCGTGCTCGCCACCGGGTTCGAGCAGGCCGATGCCGGCCGAGTCGGCTTGGCACAGCTCCAGCACCAGCTCGGCGCATTTTCCCAGCACGCCGCCCGGATGGGTGGCCATCTCCTGCGCTAGAAGCCCGAGAGCCCGGCTCTCGGCCTCATAGTCGGGTGCGCGGATGGGGCGGCGCTCCAGCTCTGCCGTGATCAGGACGTCATCCACCCCTGTCACAGGGCTGTTCGGGTTATCAGCCACAGTCATGTCGGCCTCCTTAGACGACCAGTCCGGCCTCACGCGCAAGGTCCCTCGCCCTATGGTCGCGGGCTGGTGGATCGGTCATCCATGCTTCGGGAGAGTGCCAGTTCAGTGACATCCCATCCTATCCCCGCACGGTCGGGATGCAGGTAGGCGGGATTGAACAGGGCCGCGCTCATGAGCGCCTCCAGGTCCGGGATGGTCAGGGTCTTGCTCTTGAGCACGACAAGGTTGGCGGCCCGCAGCTCCTGGAGCATGCGGTTGAGATGCACCAGGGTGAGGCCGGTGGCCTCGGCCAGTTTCGCCTGGGTGATCGGCAGCTCGCAGCTCGAGCCCTGCGTCAGGCCCACGGACCGCAGACGCAGGAACAGTTCGCACAGCAGATGACACAGCCGCTCGTAGGCCGTGCGCTGGCTGAGATTGAGGGTCCACTCGCGCTGGATGGCAGCATCAATGAGCACTTGCCCCCAGAGGGCCTCGGCGATGCGGGCGTGGTGGAGCATGAGATCCTCGAACAGCGGCCGCGGGATCCTGGCGACCGTCACCGCCGTCAGCGCGCCCACTGAGTGGTCCATCGTGTGCAGGAGGAAGCTGTTCGGGTCGCACAGATCACCCGGCAGCAGGAAGGCGAGGATCGCGCTCCGCCCATCCTCCAGGTGCTTGGAGCGGCAGGCCCAGCCCGAGAGGATGAGGTGAATCTCACCCGGCGCGTCGCCTTCGCACAGGATGTCTTCCCGCGGCCCGATCCGCCGCACATGCTCGGACATCACACGCTCCAGCAGGCGCTGGTCGTCGGCCGAGAGGCGGGTGAGCTGCTCCAGCTTGCGGATGAAGGGGTGGGCCATGGCGCCCTCCATGATGTACAGCCCTCTAAACTAACGCACCACAACCCAGATGGGCCAATCTGTATGGGCCAATCTGTGCTATAGTCTTTGTGCCCTCTGTTCGTCTCCGTCACGTCTCAGAGGCCCATCGGGCCAAGAGGGGTCATGATGAGCGCCCATTCCCAGCCGAGCCTGAGCGGACGCCGTGTTCTCGTGGTCGAGGATGAGTTCTTCGTGGCCGACGATCTGGTCCAGGCCCTCACCCGGCTCGGGGCGGAGGTGCTCGGCCCGGTGCCGACCAGGGACGAGGCATTGGAACTTGTCGCGACGGCGGGACCAATCGACCTGGCCGTGCTCGACATCAACCTGGAGGACGAGGCGGTGTACCCGGTGGCGGATCTCTTGTCCGCGAAGGGGGTGCCATTCCTGTTCGCCACAGGCTACAGCCGAGCCCTGGTGCCCCCGCAGTATCAGCACGTGCCTCGATGGGAGAAGCCGTTCAACCCGCAGATCCTTGCACAAGCCCTGCCAAAGCTCCTGAGCGATTGATGAGCGGGAGCTCCCTGCCTATGACAGCCGTGTTCCGGGAGGCGCTTCCTGGAAGCAGCGGCACAGGTGCTTCTCGCAGCCGAACTCGTCTTCGATCAGGACTTGCGACGCCTTGTGCTCGGCGCATCGGGCCTCAACCATCCTCCAGACCAGCGCCTCGGCTAAGGACCGGCGTGCGAAGCCACCAACAAATTCATCCTCGCGATAAATCGGCCAGCCGAGATGGCTGCCGACGAGCTTGTAGGTGACATGAGAATGCGGCAAGGACGGCCCCGAGATTTCGGAGAACGGCAGGCGGAACACCACCTCGCCGGCCTCATTCTCCACCTCAATGGCATAGTCCCGCGGATCGTGGCCGTGGGCCGCGAATACAAATTTGAGGGATTGGGCGGCCCGCACCACGGCGCTCCAAGCCGTTTTCACATCCGGGTAGTCGAGACCGGACTCGTCGTAACTCATCCCCTGACCTTTGCTGTGGATGTGAAGGTAGAAGCGCGGCATGGCATCTCTCGCAGCTAACCAGAGGACGACAGACACAGGCCCGGATGAGGCTGCTCGATATCATCGGGGTCCAGGCTCATCAGCCTCGCCGGAATGGGAATTGCTGTCGTGAGAAGCATTGCGCTCTCCGGAGCGCCGGGTGCCGAAGCCATGCTCCTCGCTCTCATTCGCGGTTCTGACGGCCCACCCGATGATGATCCGATCAATCCGGACACCTGCCGCCTGCCATAGACCCATCAACCGCTTGCGGAACCGTCTCAACATGCCTTCAAAAACTCTCTCAGTGACAGCACTGGGACCCGCAATAGCTTGGACGTTATCTCGGGCGCCCTGTGCAACTGGCTCCAAAGACCTAATTTCAAGTGCAATTGAAAGAACTCTGTCCTAGTATTTCAAGATTTCGGCAATAATCATGAAGCGGTATTGCTAAGCGGGAAAGGTCTTCTGAGACCGGCAGCCTTGGAAGATCACTCCAAGCGAGTACGCGTATTTTACCTGATCTGGACCGAAATTGCAGCGGGTGGCTCGTTCAGGAGGTACTAAAACGTCGTTTTATATATGAGTTTCCTATACAGACAGCACGTCTTGCGTTCCCATACTTTCCCGTCAGTTCCCTTCGGGGCCCCGCGACTGCCTGCGGCGTGCCCCGTTGCGCACGGCGGCTGCGATGGCGAGCACGGCTGCGCCGCCGGAACCAAAGACCGCCGGTTTGGTCAGGAAATACACGAACGGATAGACACCCCCGTCGAGCTGGCCAGTATAGATGTCATATGTCTGGTGTGCGAAGCCCGCAGCCAGGCCCAACAGGGCTCCGGCCCAGGCAAATTGCCCAGGGTCCCACGGCTTGCTCGCTCCCGTTTCCAGGGAGATCTTCCTGGAACCCCTCGGATCGTAGCGTACGGCCAACACGGCTTTCAGGGCCGGACAGGCGATGCCAAGCGGGAGGTGTCCAAGGCGGAGCATTCGCCCACCCGCTCGACCCGGATCGAGATCGTCACGGCAAGGACCGGCCACCGATGCTCATTCCTCACCTCGACCCGGATGTCCTCCGAATTTATCTCTTGCCCCATGAGCAGGCGATCTCGCGCGAGTTCGCCTGCCGAGCGGAGGGCCTGGAGCTCGGCCGCCCGGAGGCTGACAACCTCGTGCCCCTCTTCATCGAGATTGCCGTGGGTGCCCATGAACAGGTCGAAATGAAAGCGCGGCATGGAAAACTGACCTCGCAAGTGGAAAATGGTTAGGTCACTAAAGCAGTGCGTCTCCGCTCCACCGTCAGTGCAGGATTCCCGACCGGTGCATGGCCGCCTGGACGAACGTGACGGCTGCCTCCAGTTCGTCCTCGTCGAAATCGCCGCAACCGAAGCTGTCGACGACCGAGTCGCTGCCGTCAGCGTAGAGTTCCAGCCAGAACCGCGGCAGGTTGGGCAGCCCCTCGCCGGGCATCTCCGTCAGGCGGACCTCAAGGCATCCGAACCGCCCAAGCGTCACGGTGCAGGAGCCGTCGGCATTGTCCGGAACGACCGCGAGCTGCACGTACGCACGCACGATCTTCTGCTCGATCCAGTCACGGCACCGGTCGTGGACTGCCACATCGTCCATTGGCATCAGGCGTGTCTGCTCCATACCCGTCTCCATCGCTGCGGGATTGCCGTTCCCGCCGGACCCGTGGGGCCGGATGGTCCGACAGCCTGCCCGTCGCTACGCCGCGGACCCGATTGCACCGTGATCCACGGTTGGAGCGGCGGCATGTAGCCGTTTGAACGCGAGTTTGCAGCAGCGGGATCGGGAAAAAGCGGCGAAAAGGCCGTTTCATATATGACATTCCTATACGCGGGGCCGGTTCACGCCTCGCCTTCGCTCGCCATGGACGTCATGGTGGAGGCGCTGGATCGGAGAGGCTATGAGCACTGGCGGGGAGCAGGACAAGCGCGACTGGAAACGCAGGGACTGGATCGGTATCCACGCCCCAGCCGGACCGCTCGGCCCCTGGCCCCTTGTGGTGGCCGCCCTGGCGATCGCGACAGCCGTGGCCGTCGCCTTCGTCCTGAAATCGGTCATTGGCATCGACGATGTCGACATGGTGTTCCTGCCCGCCATCATCGTCATCGCCATCCGCTACGGGTTCTGGCCGTCGCTGGCGGCCTGTCTGCTTGGCGCCCTGGCCTACAACTTCTTCTTCTTTCCGCCGGTTTACACCTTCGCCCTGACCGACCCGGCCAATATTGCCAACCTGGTGTTCTTTTTCGTCGTCGCATTCTCGACCAGTCAGCTCGCCTCCCGAGCCCGGGAAGCCGCGCTCGCGGCAGCACGCCGGGCCGAGACGACGGAGGCGCTGTATGCCTTCAGCAACAAGATCGCCGGGATCGTCACGCTCGACGAGCTGCTGTGGGCCACGGGGCAGCAGATCGCCTCGATGTTGAAGCTCGATGCAGTGATCCTACTCCCAGATGCCGACGGTAAACTCGAGGTTGCGGCGGCCTCCCCGCCGGACAACCCGATGGACGATGCCGACGTGGCCGTTGCCCGCCAAGCTTGGGACCAGGGCCGGTCGGCGGGACGGGGCACTGAGGCCCTGCTTACTACCCGGCACCTGTTCCTGCCCCTGCGCACCAGCCACGGCCCGATCGGCGCAATCGGGGTCGGTCGGACCGGAGAACCGCTGAACCCCGATGAGGAGCGGTTGCTGACGGCCCTGGTCGACCAGGCCGCTGTCGCCATCGAGCGCATCCGGCTGGCTGCCGCGATGGATGCAGCACGCCTGGCCGCCGAGACGGAGCGGCTGCGCTCGGCCCTGCTGACCTCGCTCTCGCACGACCTGAAGACGCCGCTGGCCTCCATTACCGGCGCGGCCACGTCCCTGCGCCAGTACGGCGAGCTTTACGATGCGGCTGCCCGCGACGAACTCGCGGCCACGATCCAGGGTGAGAGCGAGCGCCTGTCCCGCTTCGTCGCCAACCTTCTCGACATGACCCGCCTCAAGGCCGGCGGGATTGAACTGAAGCGGGAGCCGATCGATCTGGGCGAAGCCGTGGGCGCAGCCGTGCAGCGCATGCAGGGCGTGCTCGGCGAACATCAGGTCGCCGTCGATCTGCCGGCCGATCTCCCCATGCTCGACCTTGATGTCGTGCTGTGGGAGCAGGTGCTGGTCAACCTGCTGGACAATGCCGCCAAGTATTCTCCGCCGGGTTCGACCATCGCGATTGGTGCATCCGGTGACGGACGGCAGGTTGAACTCACCGTCAGCGATGAGGGGCCGGGCATCCCGGCCGAGGACCTGGAGCGGGTCTTCGAGATGTTCCACCGCGTGAACAAGGGCGACCGGCAGCGCGCCGGAACCGGGCTTGGACTGTCGATCTGCCGCGGCTTCGTCGAGGTCCTCGGCGGCACGATTCAGGCCGCCAACCGGACCGATGGATCCGGGGCGGTCTTCACCATCACGTTTCCCGCATCCGTCTTCACCGCGATGCCCCGGGAGGATGCCGCCGAATGACCGTCCATGGCAGCATTCCCCTCCTCATCGTGGATGACGAGCCGCCAATCCGACGGTTCCTGCGCACCAGCCTCGCGGCGCAAGGCTACCGGATCCTGGAGGCCGGGACCGCCCGAGCAGCCCTCGATGTCATTGCCCGCGAGTCGCCCGAGGTCGTGCTGCTGGATCTTGGCCTGCCGGACCAGGACGGCCTGGAGGTGATCCGGCGGCTACGGGCTGCGGGGTCGAAGGTCGCGATCATCGTGCTCTCGAGCCGCGGGGACGAGGCTGGCAAGGTCGAGGCGCTCGACCTCGGCGCCGATGACTACGTGACCAAGCCGTTCGGCATGGCCGAGCTTGTTGCCCGCATCCGCACGGCCCTGCGCCATCGGGTCCAGCGGCAAGGGGCCGAGCCACTGTTCCGCCACGGTGACCTGACTGTCGACCTCACTCGCCGGCTCGTGACAGTGCGCGGGGCGGAGGTGAAGCTCTCCAACAAGGAGTGGGACATCCTGCGCCTGCTCGTGCTCCATGCCGGCCAGGTGCTGACCCACCGTATGATCATGCAGGAGGTGTGGGGCCCGAAGGTCGACGTGCAGTACCTGCGGATCTACGTGCGCCAGCTCCGGCAGAAGCTGGAGGAGCAGCCCGACCAGCCCCGCCATATCCTGACGGAGACCGGGG
This sequence comes from Microvirga yunnanensis, assembly GCF_025460875.1. NCBI lineage: Bacteria > Pseudomonadati > Pseudomonadota > Alphaproteobacteria > Hyphomicrobiales > Methylobacteriaceae > Microvirga > Microvirga yunnanensis. Next base: position 14,925 of record NZ_JAMXFI010000106.1, on the reverse strand, counting down.
TCGGCTACCGGCTTCAGACCGATGCGGATATGTCGGCAGACGGATCAGGGTTGCGGACCGAGGCTGAATGAGAATGCCAGTCTACGCTCTCCTGCGGAGGTGTTCTGCAACGGGCATCGAGTGCGTTGTGCACTGTGATAGAGTCATCACGACAGCAGAGGCAAAGACCTGGAGTTTCCCGTGAAAGCCAAGTGGGCGCTCATCCTGAGCTTCTTTCTGTTCGTCGCTCCCGGCCTTGCCGCAGCCCAGTCCGTCGAAGTGCTTTGGCTTGGCCACGCAACGACCCGCATCACGAGCGTCGCCGGCAAGGTGATCGTGATTGATCCCTTCCTCACCAGGAACCCGACCACACCGCCCGAATACCGAGACTTAAAGGCAGTTGGAAAGGTGGACCTGATCCTGGTAACGCACGGCCATCAGGATCACGTGGCCGATCTCCTTGATCTGGCACGTCTGACGGGCGCCAAGGTCCTCGCCAATTACGAGTTCGCCCGAAACCTCGTCTCCCTGGGCCTCATGGAGGAGAACAAGGTTATTGCCATGAACAGGGGCGGCATGACGGAGCCGCTCGGCCGGGGCGTCAGGATCCACATGGTGCCGGCCGATCACAGCTCGTCGCTCGACTACAACATTCTCGGCATCAGGACCCCTGACGAGTCCGCCTCCATCCGGCAAGGCGGGGGAGCCGGCGTGTCCGTCGGCTACGTGATCGAGATGGAGAACGGCTTCAAGATCTATCACACGGGAGACACCGCCGCCTTTGGCGACATGGCGCTCATTCGGGAGCTCCACAAGCCGGACCTCGCGCTGGTGTGCATCGGGGGCTTTTTCACCATGGGACCTGAAGAGGCCGCTTACGCCGTACGGGAGTTGATCAAGCCGAAAGCGGTGATCCCGATCCACTATGGCACCTTTCCGGTCCTCAACCGAACCCCCGCAGAATTCAGGAAGGCCTTGGGAGCGAGCGCGATCCAGGTCCTGGACGTTGCTCCCGGTCAGGCGATGAGGTTCTGAGAATGCTAGTCGGGCACATTGGCCAGTCTGAGCCCTGTCGCCATGCGCTCCCAATCCGCAGGCTCCTTGAAGGGGTACCAGAACGCTGTTCCACGGATGGAGAGGGGGTCCAGTCCCTGTCGGTTGTTCTCGGCCAGCGAAAAGATCCGCTCAGCGTCCGCCGTTCGGCCCAGGTGGCCGTAGGCGGCGAGGAGAACACGATACGACCATCGGTCGTCCGGGTTGAGAGCGACGGCCCGCTCCAGGCTGGCCGCCGCGTCCGAGAATTGCCCCAGCCCGAACTGGGCTAGTCCGAGCTCATAGAAGTAGGACGGTGGGGAGAACGGGTTGAGCCGGATACCCTGCAGGACCAGTTCGAGAGCCTTGGCGGGCTGACCGGCCAGGCTTAACGCGCCCGCGAGCGCGACGTAAGCATTGGCGTCGTTGGGATCCATGCCGATCGCCCGTTCGCCCTCCCTGATCGCCTCCTCATGCTTTCCCTGCTGGGACAGAATGGCCGCCGCAACCTGATGGCTGAGGGACGTCGGCGCCTGCTGGGCCTTGGCGATGTACTCTTCAGCCTTCAGCCGCGCATCGTGCACCGATCTCAGCCCGAATCTTTCCTCCTGCCACTGTCGCCTGGCGATCTGCCAGTATGTGGCTGCGAGCGCAGCATAGGCACGAGGATAGTTCGGTTCCAGTTCGCTCGCTCGCTCGAAGTGCCCGATCGCCTCGCGTGCAGCCTTCGGATTCTGCTGAAGGTACTGGTTCCACCCTTTCAGGAATTCGTCGTAGGCCGCAGGGTTCTCGGTTCGCTTGGCGGCAATCTGCCCCTGCTCCCTGGCTGTCAACCGGATCGCCAGTGTACTTGTAATCTTGCCGGCGATCTCGTCTTGCAGCCCGAAGACATCTCCCAGGGTCCCCTCGTAGCGGTCGGCCCAGAGCTGACCGCCGCTCGCGGCATCGACCAACCGAACATTGATGCGGATCCGGTCCGCGGCCCGGCGTACGCTGCCCTCTACCACGTAGCGGACCCCGAGGTCGGCCGCCGCCTTTCGCACGTCCACGGCCGTGTTCTTGAAGGCGAAGGTGGAGTTGCGGGCGACGACGAGGAGCCCGGCCACTTTGGAAAGATCGTTGATCACGTCATCGGTGATCCCATCCGAGAAGTATTCCTGGGCTCTGTCATCACTCAGGTTCGCAAACGGCAGCACGGCGACTGAGGGTTTGTCGATTCGCGCCGCAATGCTGGCGCCAGCGTTCTGCGGCGCGGGACGCTGGCGGGCCGCCAGCCACCAGGCAGTTCCGCCTGCGCTTGCGAGCACCAGAAGTCCGACGATGATTCCGGCATACAGGCTGACGCTGCTCGCTCGCTGTAAGGCTCGATCGTGCCCGGGCGTGGTCGGATCGGCGATGTCCGCCCGCGCAGGACCGAGGCCCTCGATCGGAACGGCGTAGGCTTGGACCGGCTGGTCGATGTTCTTGAGCGCCTGCGGGCCGAGGTCCCGGAAGGGGAGTGGGAGCGCCTTGCGGACCTGCTCGTAAGCCGCTCCGGAGATGCACGCTCCCCCTGGCTCAGCGATCTCCTGGAGGCGGGCGCAGACGTTGACGCCGTCCCCGAGCAGATCCTGTCCGCGCGTGACGACATCGCCCACGTGGATCCCGATCCGGAAGCGGATACAGCGGTCCCGAGCGATCTCTCCGCCCGTTTCCAGCAGCCGCCGCTGGACCGCGACGGCGCATTGGACGGCATCGACCGCGCTCGGAAACTCCGCCAGGACGCTGTCCCCCGCGGTGTTGGCAATCCGGCCCCCGTGCTCCTCGATGAGAGCGTCCATGACCTCACGGGCGGCGGCAAGACGTTCCAAGGTGGCAAGTTCGTCCAGGCCAACCAGCCGCGAATAGCCCGCGACGTCCGCCGCAAAGATCGCGGCAAGGTGTCGTTCAACCCTTTGTCCCTGGTGCGGAGGCATCCATCGTCAGCCCTTGGGCGGCAGGCGATTGTGCGGGCTGACGCGCCGGGATTCAAGGCACGGCGGGGTACGAACCGACGCTTTCTTGCGGCAAGGACCGCCTCAGCCCGGCGATCGGGGCATCCCGGCGCGACGGGTGATCCGAAGTTGTCGACGGGAGACGCGGAGCCAAGCTGGGTCACCGGCATCAAGCCGCTCGGACCCGAGGGAACGGACATCGACCCGACTGCGCCGCACTTCCGCCCGGTTCGTCCTCCCTGATTTCGATCCCTCAGGACTGCAATCCGAACCAACGACCATGGAACCTGACCGGGAGCTCTCCGACCTGATCGGGCGCATCTACGATTGCGCGCTCGACGGAAGCCTGTGGCCGGACGTCCTGGCCAGGATCACCGAGGCGCTCGACGGCGTCATGGCCGACCTGAGCGTCGTCGACCCGCTCGCCGGGAACGGTCGTGTCACGGCCTTCCACAACTGGCCTCAGGATGTCCTGGAACTGGCCATGGCGCATTTCAGCATCACCCCGGCCCGCGGCGCGATCCTCACATTCCCGTTGCTGGAGCCGATGTGCACCTCGCGGCACCTCGACATTGTGGCCTTTCACAACAGCCGCTACTGGAAGACCTGCTTCGCCGGGAGAGGATACTACGACTATCTCGTGACCGGGCTCTCCAGAAACGTGTCGCGGCTCTCCGGTTGGGGCGTCGTGGGCGCGGAGAGCCGGGGGGCATTCGGCGATCGGGACATTGAGCTGGCGCGATTGCTGTCGCCCCACATCCAGCGGGCCCTGAACATCTCGGGCGCACTTGACGACCGGCGGGTTGAGGCCGGCACGCTTCGCGGCGCGCTCGATGCGCTCGCGGCGGCAGCGGTCATCGTAGAACCCGGCGGACGCATCCGCTTCACCAACGCGGTGGCCCAGGCCGAACTCGCGCGCGGAAACCTGTTCCGCGAGACCAAGGGCCGGCTGATCGGGACGACGGCGGAGGCCTCGCGGCTGCTGGCGGGCCTGCGGGGCGTGGACGGCCACCAGCGGGGACGCGATGCCCTGCTGGCTGATCCCGCCGGACGGACGGTTCATGTGACATGGGCGATCCTGGAGCAGGTTGGCGAGGAGCTGGGGAGCCCGATCCTCATCCTGCTGCGACAGCCAGAACCCGATCTGGCGACACCGGTCTCCGTCGCCACGTCGGCCTTCAGGCTCACCCGTGCGGAAACCCAGGTTCTGGCCCATGTTCTGGAGGGTCACACGCTGGCCGAAGTGGCGGGGATCCTGGGCGTGGCCCGTTCGACGGTGAAGTCCCATCTCGAGGCGATCTATGCCAAGACCGGCACCCGCCGGGTGCCTGAACTCGTGCGCCGCGCCGTCGGACTCGTCCCGCCGTTGCGGGAATAACCCTAATGGGCCAGCTCCAGCCCTGACCGCCTCCGCCAAATGGCGGAGGAAATGCCGCTCCGCCTCTTCCATCATTCCCGACGAGCACGGCCCCGATCTGATTCGGCGATGGCTCGAGGCGGTCAGGGAGCTATCCGATGGAACGTGCGCTACTCGCCCTTGTGTTCAGTGTGGCCGCAGGTGCCTCATCGGCACCGGCCTCTGAGCCGTCATTGGACATCGAGGGGGAATGCCGCTCGATCTCCGAATCCGACCTCCACGGCTGCACATGCCTGGGCCGATACTTCGTGACCAAGTTTGGTCCGGCTGAGGGGGCTGCCGCCCTTCACCTGATGGAGCGCAGCTTCGTGCCCGAGCCTCGGATCAGCGCCGCCACCCTTTATGGGCGCTTCGGTGCCGACACGCTCGACAGAGTGGCGCGAAGGATCCTGGAGACGCACGACGAAGCTGTCTCATCCTGTCCCATCAGCGCCCACATCGCGGAGTGACCATGCCGGTCGCGCCGGCCGATGTCGCCCTGGTCGTGTTCACCGCCTGCAACACGGCGCGCGTGTTCGCGTACCTGCCGCAGATCGTGAAGATCGGCCGCGACACGCAAGGCGCGACGGCGATCTCCTATACGACCTGGATCCTCTTCGGCGTGTCCCACCTGTCGACTGTCGCGTATGCGATCCTCGTGGTGGACGACTGGCGCATGGCGGCGGTCTTTGCCGCCAACACCTTGTGCTGCGTCCTCATCGTGGGCCTGACGGCGTGGAAGCGTGCGGCCTTGCGGACGGCACGGGGAAGACCCGGGGACGGCAAATGCCTGCACGGGCGCGAGCGCGTTGGGATGGCGGCAATCAAGTCGGTTAGCCTCCACACCGACCCGGAGGCCTCCCGAGGTGCGGCATCATGGAAACCACGGTCATGACGGTGGGCTGGATCGACGTTCTGGGCTATGCTGCCTCGGGCCTGACCTTGGCCACCTTCGCTCAGCGAACGATGCTGCCGATGCGCATCATGGCGCTCGGGGCCAATGTCTGCTTCATCGGTTATGGTGCCATGGGGTTGTTCATGCCGGTCCTGGCCTTGCACGTCATCCTTCTTCCGATCAACCTGGTCCGGCTCCGCACCCTCGTCGGTCGATCGGGCCTCGACGGGGCTGGACCTGCCCAACAGGCGAGCGACGCAGCCACCACGGCAGGGTTCTCAAGCGGACTGCTCTGAGGACCAGCGGCTTCTGCGGCCGAATGCCTAAAGGTCTCCATCCTGGGCCGGACTTGAAGCCGGAGTGCGAGACCCCGTCGAGGCACGCTCAGGCTCCCGCACCGGGCCGACCGGGACTCTCCGTTTCGTCATGGCCACACAGGTTGACCTCCCGGGATGCCACCGAAGCAGATATACTGCGGCCTTGACCTCAGCGCGGGAGTGATCCCATGAGCGACACGAGGATGACGTCGACAGGTCACGCCGTAAGCGACGCGCCGTGGCTGGATCTCCACTTCTGGACGGCCCGGGCCGAATACGAGGAGGCATTGCGCTTCGTCGGCATTGAGCCGGCCTGGACGGTGCTCGACGCCGGGTGTGGCTCGGGCGGCTACGTGCCGCTCCTGTGCGAGCTCGTCGGGTCTGAGGGACAAGTCGCCGCGCTCGACCTGGCGCCCGAGAACGTCGCCCATGTCGAGCGCCTCGTTCACGAGGGACACTGCGCCGCGTCTCTGGACCTCCGGGTCGGCAGCGTGCTGGATCTCCCCTTTGCCGACGCCACCTTCGACTGCGTGTGGTGCGCCAACGTCGCCCAGTACCTGGCGGAGACGGAGTTCGCCCATGCCATGGCAGAGTTCCGCCGCGTGACCAAGCCCGGCGGCCTCGTCGCCGTGAAGGACACCGACGGCACGCTCCTGCAACTGCTGCCGCTGGATCCGGAGATCTGGGCCCGTCACGTCGCGCTACGGCGGGCCAAGGCGGCCGAGACCGGGATACTGGGCTCCTGGTGCGGGTCCTCGCTGGCCCGCTTCTTTCGGCAGGCGGGGCTGACGGACATCGTGCGCAGGAGCTGGCTGGTGGAGCGCTGGGCCCCGGTGCCCCCCTATGCGCGCCAGTTCCATGCCATGGGCCTGCGCTATCACGCCAAGCTCGCGGCGGAGAACGGCCTGTCGCCATCGGACTGCGCGGCGCTGGCTGCGGCGGCGGCGGACCCCGACCGCCTCCTCGACGACCCCGACTTCTGCTTCCGCGAGGTCTTCGTCGTGACGATGGGACAGGTTCCGGCCTGAGAGGGCCACGGGAGGACGCGATGATGACCTCCAACACCGATGATCTCGACGCAATCGTGGTCGGCGCCGGATGGGCCGGGCTGGGGATGAGCTATTACTTGGCCCAGGCCGGGCTGCGGCACCGCGTGCTCGAGCGGCGCCGGATCGGCGAGACTTGGCGCAGCCAGCGCTGGGATGCTTTCCGCATGAACACGCCCAACTGGGGCACCGTCATGCCGGGTGATCGGTACGATGGCCTCGATCCGGACGGCTTCATGACCCGCGATGAGTTCGTCACGCTCCTCGAGGACTTCGCCACCCGCAACCGCTTGCCGGTCGAGACGAATACCCCTGTCTCCGAACTCTCCCTCGACGAGGAACGGGGCGCCTACCGCCTGGACACGCCACGAGGTGTGCTGTGGGCGCGCAATATAGTGATCGCCAGCGGCAGCCTGAACCGCCCACGCCGCCCCGCAATGTCGCGCGAGTTGCCCTCCCATCTGCTGCAACTGGACGCGTGTGACTACCGCAATCCGGGCGCGCTCTCGGCAGGGGCGGTGCTGGTGGTCGGCAGCGCCCAGTGCGGCGGCCAGATCGCCGAGGACCTAGCGCAGGCCGGTCGCCCAGTCTTTCTTGCCACCGGCCGGGTCGGGCGCATGCCCCGTCGCTACCGGGGCCGCGACATCGTGTTCTGGCTCCGCAACAGCGGCCTATTCGACGTCCCGCGCAAGGACTTCCTCGACCCCTCCGGCCGCATCATGGGCCGGCCGCTGCTCGGGGTCGGGCACACGGTCAGCCTGCAATCGCTCAGCGCGCAGGGGGTGGTGCTTCTCGGCCGTCTCACGGGAGTCGAGAACGGCGAACGCCTGAGCTTCGCGGCGGGACTGGAGGAGAACATCCGCTTCGGGGACGAATCCTCGGCGCAGTTCAAGCGCCACATCGACGACTACATCGTGCGCGCGGCCATCGATGCTCCGGCGGCAGAAGATGATCCTGACGAGATAATCACCCCGCGTCTGCCAGACCCACCCATCCGCTCTCTCGACCCGGCCGAACATAGCATTTCCACGGTAATCTGGTGCACCGGCTTCGACGGCGATTTCGGATGGATGCGGGTGCCGGGAGCGCTCGACGCACGAGGCCAACCCGTGCACGAGGAAGGCATCTCCATCCAGCCTGGCCTCTGCTTTGCCGGCATGGATTTTGCGGTGACGCGCAAGTCAGGCACCCTCCTGTCTCTCGCCGAAGAGGGCCCGCGGCTGATCAACCACCTCGTGGAGCGCCACGCGAAAAACTGATCGGTCGCTGTTCAGGTTGACTGCCCTGCCGTCGTGGGGCCGAACAGCTTACGCGTCTCCCTCCCGCGCCTGCTTACGCGGTGCAAACCTGGAGTGACGTTACGGGTTAGCCCTTAGCATCAGCTTACGATTAAGCGTGTTCCTCGCGCGATCCGGGCTTCGGCCTCCAGGATGATCCGGTCCACGATCTCGGCGGCAGACGGTGCGTCATGGATCAGGCCGACCGCCTCCCCAGCAATGACTGCCGCTACGTCGAATTCGCCGCGCTCTCGCCCCTCGGCGTAACGCTGCGCCTCTTCCTCCTGGTGCTCAAGCAGTTCGGCCTCACGCCCGTACCACCGCTCGGCATGAGCATTGCGGATGACCCGGCCCGTGTAGGGTTGAGGCCAGAGATTGCGCCGGGAGATATCGAACACAATGCTGCGCAGGGTATCATCGCCCGAGGCATCAATGATCCGCTGTTTGGCCTCTGGATGACCTTGCGCCTCTTGCGAGGCATAGAAGCGGGTGCCCATCAGCACCCCATCGGCTCCAAGCATCAAGACGGCGGCCAGCCCGCGACCATCGGCAATGCCGCCCGAGGCGACCACTGGGAGATGCGGGTAGGCGTCAATGATCTCGGGGACCAGGGTCAAGGTCGTGCGGGTCGCCCCATGCCCACCGGCCTCGGTGCCTTGGGCCACAAGAATGTCGGCTCCTGCGGTGGCAGCCTCCCCGGCTTGCGCAAGCGATTGAACCTGACAAATGAGCTTTGCCCCGGCCTCCTTGATCTTGGGCGCGAACGGCCCTGGGTCACCAAATGAGAGCATCACCGCCGCAGGCTGGTACTGGAGCGCCACGTCGAGCAGGTCAGGCTTTTTGGCCAAGCTCCAAGTGATAAACCCACAGCCGACCTTGGCGTTGCCTGCCGCCGCGAACTCCTGCTCCAGCCACTCGGCATTGCCGTAACCGCCACCGATCAGGCCGAGCCCACCCGCATGGCTGACGGCAGCAGCGAGTTTTCCGGACGCAACAAGGTCCATAGGAGCGAGCAGAATTGGGTGTTCGATTCCAAATGCGTCGGTCAGGCGGGTCTGGAGGGGCATTGCTGATCTCTCCTTCGGGGACCGCGAACGGGCAAACTGCCTGAAGATTGGACCATGCCGCCAGGGTCTCTCACCGGGCTCGCCTTGGCAATTGCAAATCTGTGGAAATTTCCATGTACAAGGCCCGCCAATCTCTCTCGCGACCGGTTCCTTCCTGAAGTCGCAAGCTGAGCTTGATACTTCGCTACCACCCCAAGCTGGACACCCTGCCCCACCCGCCTCACAATCCCACCCGGAGCGGCACCGAGGGTCCCATGGATCGGCAGGAGCACAAGGTTGAGCGGCGGCTGGCAGCGATCTTCGCGGCTGACGTGGCAGGCTACTCGCGCCTGATGAGCCAGGATGAGGCTGGAACGCTCCGGACCCTGAGTGCCTGTCGCGAGATCATGGACAGGTTGATCGCCGAATACGGTGGACGGATCGCCAATACCGCCGGGGACAGTGTCTTGGCCGAGTTTCCCAGTGTAGTAGACGCCGTTCGGTGTGCCGCTGAGGTACAGCACGCGCTATTGCAGGTGAGCCAGAAGTTCCCGGAGCAGCCCACCCTGCAATTTCGGATCGGGGTACACGTCGGTGACGTGATGGTGCGTGGAGGCGATCTCCTGGGGGACGGCGTGAACATTGCCGCACGACTGGAGGGTATCGCCGATCCGGGTGGTATCTGTCTCTCTGAGGCTGCTTATGGGTATGTGCGAAAAGCCATCGCACTGGCCTTCACTGATCTCGGACCGCAGACAGTCAAGAACATCGAGGAGCCAGTCCGAGCCTATGCCTGGAAAGCAGCCCCACTTGCAGGCTCCGGAGTAGCACCTTCCAAACCGCTCCCCCTGCCCGACAAGCCCTCCATTGCTGTACTCCCCCTCACAAACCTGAGCGGCGATCCGGAGCAGGACTATTTCGCCGATGGCGTCACTGAAGACCTGATCACGGCCCTCTCCCGCCTCCGTTGGTTGTTCGTGATCGCCCGAAACTCTACCTGTGCGTTTAGAGACCGATCATTGGACGTAACGCAGATTGGTCACCGTCTTGGGGTCCGCTACATTCTGGAGGGCTCCGTCCGTAAGGCAGGAGCCCGCATCCGCATTACAGGTCAGTTGATCGAGGCTGCGACCGGAGCCCACATTTGGGCCGAGCGCTACGACCGCGCTCTGACCGACATCTTTGATATGCAAGACGAAATCGCACAAAGTGTTGTTGCTGCCATAGAGCCGACGCTGCGCAAGGCTGAGATTGAGCGCGTTCAACGCAAGCGACCGGATAATCTGAACGCGTATGACCTTTATCTTCAAGCGCTCGCGCACATGTATGAGCAAAGGCCGGAAAGTCGGGCCGCTGCGCTGGACCTAATCGAGCGTGCCCTCCAAGTTGATCCCAAATACGCTCAAGCGCATGGGGTTGCTGCGTGGTGCTACTTCGCCAAGTCACTCTGGGAAGGTAGCCTACCAGAACCGTTCAAAGACGCGATGCTGCGGCACGCGCGTGCTGTTCAAGAGCTTCAGACCGATGATGCGACGACGTTGGCTCATGCGGCTATCGCGCTGGCTCTCGTGACGCGGGACTATGAGGCCGCGTTGGATATGATCGACCGTGCTATCATGCTCAATCCGAGTTCTGCACACGCACACGGCCATGGATCGGTGATCAATACCTGGGCCGGTAACTATGATCGGTCGATAGCGTTGTCCGAGCGCGCCTTGCGCTTGTCGCCCTTCGATCCGCTCAGCGTGATGCCGCTCGCCGGAAGGGCCGGGGCTCACATGATGAAGGGCGAGTACGAAGAAGCGGTTGGGTGGACCCGGCGAGCCTTGCAGGTCTACCCGAACCACACACCCTCATTTCTGATTAGAATTGCCAGTTTGATGCGGTTGAGCAGGGCCACTGAGGCTCAAGCCACAGCGCAGCAGTTTATGGCGATTGCGCCATCCTATCGGATCATCCCAAACGCGCCGGTTCTTGGGCTGTTCTGCGAAGAGCTACGAGCGGCTGGCCTGCCCAACTGAGCAGGATCAGGCGCGGACGTAGCTTATCGAAAAGCGCCCCTCTGAACCTGCGAGTGCAGCGGCGATCTAATTGGGCTCGGTTAGCTCTCTTCGCTCAGTGACGTCAGTCGGATTGGCTCTGCTGGGCTAACGGCCGAGAGGCATGCTTGTAAACGATCTGCGTGCCACTACCTCGGACAAGCTGGACGGTGAAGTTGTGGAACGAACTGATCTGAATTTGAAGCCTGATTCCGGTTGCTAAAGCGCTTTTGATCTGTGCGAGCGCATTCTGGTCGCATGCGCGCGCGGTGACCTCCGTCAGGTCGAGATCGCCCGCCGGTTCCAGGTCTGTCTCGCCACGATGTCGAACTGGCGCCGTCAGGCGCGTGAGGAGCACCGACGCGGCACCGTGAGCGTCCAGATATGACTACACCGGTCGGCATCAAAGCTCTAGCTTTGCCGCAGCCGAGGATAGGTCTTTCGTCAATGTTTTTGCTATAATCCCGCACGAACGGGATCTGCAAAGGTCCCTACGTCGCACCTTGGATCGCGGAGGCAGATATGGCCTTCAAAGACTCGGCCCTCAAAGACTTGTTGCTCCTGACCCGCCAAGGCACGGAAGCCGGCAACCGCTATGCACTGTGGCTGGCGGACATGTGTGGTGCGAGATTGACCGTGACCTCGCCGGCGATCAGTCCCGCTCTGCCTCCCATAATCTCGGGGGAGTTGCCGGGTGACCTCCTCTCCCGGATGCAAGAAGAGATTAAGAAGGGTGCGCGCGGTGCACTTGATGCCTTTCTGGAGAGTGCGCAGCAGACGGATGTCACCGTGGAAACATTGGAGCTGGAACTCCCGAGTGGAGACCTTGGCAGAGAGGTCGGTCGTCTCGCGCGGTATTTCGATGCGACCGTTCTCGAGCAATCCAAACCTGAGGGACCTGACACGTCCAATGTGATCGAAGCTGTGCTCTTCGGGTCAGGGCGACCGGCATTGATCGTCCCCTACATCCACATGCTCCCACAGCTCCGGACAGTGCTGGTTGCATGGAACGAGGGGCGTCCGGCCACCCGCGCCATAGCGGACGCCTTGCCACTCCTTCAAATGGCCGATCGGGTGGAGATTGTGACCGTATTAGACACGGGCCCGATGGGCCTCAGGCAGGCGCCGGCTGACATGATGGCACGGCACCTGGCTCAACACGGCGTCAACGCTGCAATAAAACCCCTCGCCAAGGGGACTGTTGATGTTGGCAACACTCTTGTTTCATATGCCGTCGATGTGAGCGCAGATCTGATTGTGATGGGCGCCTATGGCCATTCGCGCCTGCGTGAGATTGTGCTTGGTGGCACGACTCGTACCATCCTCCAGTCGATGACGGTCCCGGTGCTGATGGCCCATTGATCTTGCGGCTTGAGGGCACCACTGCTCACATCTGCCCTTAATCTGGGCGGCCCTCTCTGCCTGTCGGCGCCGTTTTGAGCTGAGGTGCTGATCATGCCCGAGTTCAGGCTTGAGGGTAAGCCAGACCCCCGTTCAGTCCTACTCCAACTGGATCAAGGGGGTTCTCTTGTTGTGCTGCTTGCAAAGCCGCGCCGGTGGCATCATAGGCAGCCAGTTCAGACGATCAAATGATCTGCCCTTACGGCATCCCAGTTTGGCACGGTGACGATGAGATGATGTGAAACCGCAGCGGATATGGACCGCCGGAACTGACAAACCAGTGGCGTTGTCTTGCGTCCGTCAAGCGCGATAAGTTGAGAGGGACCAGCTTCAGCTTAAGACATCAGGGCCTGCGGTTATGTTGCACCGCGCTTAAAGGCCGGAGACTTGACTGCACCCTCCGCCAAGGCAAAACGTCATCAACAATCACATTGCCAAACGGGCGCCATCCAGACATGACAATGCCCTCAGACTTGTACTCGTGGCTCCAGCAGGACTATTTGCCGTTTCTGGAGTTCCGAAGCGCAGCCTCCGTCCGAGCCGATGTCGAGCATTGGTTCGAGGACGAACTCGGCTACGACTGGCTGAGCTAAACCATCTCCACCACTTCTGCCGGGGCCCACTTGGTGTTTCGGGGCTATCAGGCTCTCCGCAAAAGGCGGATAATCAGCTGTTGAGTCCAAAAGGAGGGTGTCTCATGGCCCGCTTCCAACAACTGGCTGAAGGAGAAACGCCTGCTGATCCGGAGAAGTTTATCCTCATTGAGGTCATTCGCGAGCCGGCCATAGGCTACCACTACCGGGTGACCGGCAAAGGCTTGGGTCCGGATGACCAACCGCTCGGCGGTTCCACGGAGTGTACGCTGGACAAGGCACGCGAACGCGCCCGGGAATTGGCTCAGGCGGTGAACGTGCCGGTCATCTACCTAAGCAGCGGCATTGCCGCGATAGGAAGATAATTGCGATGGTCGGAGATCTTTCGGGCGCAGTCGCGTGGCTTCAACCGGGAGATGGTTGTTGACAAAGGACTAAGCGAAGGCGAGAAGCGCCAAGCCGAGGCCGCCCCCGCCCAAGGCACGACAGCAGTGCCGGGTCCTTTTCTTTTCAGCCAAGCTGAAACGGGCTGGCATCTGGTTAGTTGGCAACGCTGACGGGCAACACTTTCGCTCCTGGAAGAGAGTCCGTCATCACGAGCAGGCCAGCACGACCGTTCACGCGGGTTCCGCACAGCGGCTGGCGCCTGTTGGCTCATCGGCCGGGCACCCGCTCCGGCTCTGACGAATGGAGGCTGAGATACCGACACCACCAGGGCTGAAGTCCGCCTCTTCGTCCATTGCTTGAGCGTTTGAGGTATCCTTCTGCTCAACAGTCTGACCAATCAGCCGGGTAACCCGGATTAACGCAAATAGCGCGTGACTTCGTGTCACTACGGGTCCAATCCTGAGGATTGGGCCCGTTTCCATTGGTTCGGCTTTGATTTAACCCAGCAACCCTCCGCTCATTCGTAGCTTCCCCACGATGGCTATCGCAACACGGGAGCCGACCCATCTACTGAGGATGGTCTCGGTGCGGCATGCCCGCCACACCATTCACCACGCCTCCCAGCTTGTGATATCCTCCCGATCGCCAGCGAGGTGCATCAGCTTGAGGACGGAAGACATCAAAGCTGACCTTCTCCGCAAAGCCGGGGGGCATCCTCACTGCGCCCGAGGCCGCCCGCATGTGATTCAGCATCGACTATGTACCCGTGAGCCGACTGCCGTTACGCACATGACGTTGATGGAGAATTCGTCGCGTCAGCGGGGGCACCATCGGTGCCGATGATGACCCCGCCGGATTTTCTTTTGCGGCGCTAAACCCAGGCTTTGCGCTCCCCTTGAGAGGGGTCAGTTGTTCGGCGCCGATTCACAGTCAGTTACGGTGCCTACTCCTACACGGCTTACTGATCCGGTTTGGGTGAACTTGAACTATGCGGCATAACGGAATGACGGATGCCCAAAGTAGCTGCGGATTCGGCCGGGCGACTTGGCGAGCCGACGCATGTGGCTGATGACGGCGCGCTTGAGGGCGGGCTTGCTGCGGGCGGGTGGTTTGTGCGTCACGGCGTGCTGCAGGTCCGCGTTCAGGCCTTCGTCCGGGTTCAACTCCGGACTGTAAGAGGGCAGGGAGAAGACCTCGATCTGCTCCGGATGCTCGGTCAACCAATCCTGCACGGCCCGGGCCCGATGGACCGGCAGGTTGTCCCAGATCAGAAACACCTTGCCGCGGGCCTCCTGAATGAGCCGCCCGAGAAAGCGGATCAGGCTCGGGGCCCTGAGCGCACCATCGAGCACCATCCAGCGCAGCTCGCCCTTGTTGGTCACAGCCGAGATCAGCCCCAGTCCCGCGCGCTTGTGGCTGGGGCGCACCACCGGCGTCCGGCCTCTGGGGGCGAAGCTGCGGCCGCGCACGTCGTCGGAGCGCAAGCCGGTCTCATCCTCCCAGAAGATCGTGCCCTTCTGCCCTCTGGCTTGCGCCACGATGGC
>NZ_JAMXFI010000105.1:0-28022 GCF_025460875.1 Microvirga yunnanensis | reverse complement strand
AGCGTGAGGAGCAGCTTGCCTTCTCAAAAGAGTATCGACAGCGCGCCGGCATCGAGGGAACGATTTCGGCAGGTGTCCGGGTCCTGCATCTGCGGCGCTCGCGCTATATCGGTCTCGCCAAAACGCATCTGCAACACGTGCTGACGGCGGCCGCCATGAACCTCATCCGACTCGGGGCTTGGTTTGCTGGCAAGCCGCTCGCACGAACCCGGCAATCCGCCTTCACCAAGCTCATGATGGTTCCCGTCCCAGCATGATGAATTCGCCAGCAGTATCAGTTCATGCGCCAGGAGCAGGCCTCTTGCATCGTGGAGCTTTGGAGATATACGATGAAATTTGAAAGTAGTCTCTTGTCGTTGAGCTGCATAGCACGAAGAATATTTAGCAATACAGAGTCTATTTGAATCTCTCTCTGTCAGAGCTCGAATCTAGCTTGAGTCTTAAATTGCGGAAATGCGGTAAGTCCACTGCACCGTGACTGAATCCGTCCAAGCGCTCGACTCATTCGGACTCAGCTTTTCAGTGGAAATCACAATCAAGATTAATCGATTCTTACAGAGCGACTCCACACGTAACACCGAATCGGTTCATCTCTCATGTGTTGCGAGAGAGTGGAGTACACAACGTCCGATAGCTTGAGGCAGCAAGATCATCAGAGCTTCCGAGAGGTCCCTCGCCAGACGGACTTCCGGGAGATCGTCGTGTTGGTGCTTGAAGAAGCCGGTGGCGAGATCAGTGCCGGCACAAGAGAGCGCATCGGTCTCATCGGACTGCGATTAATCCCCGACCTCGCGACACTCTTGGAACGGGAGAAGACAACCGTGAACTAAGGCTAGGCAAAGCAAAAGGCCCACGAAGCTGGAAACTTCGAGGGCCTTTGGAGTCACCGAGGGATCGGCGACAGGATTGGTGTAGCAACCTCCTTATGCCATCCCGACAAGCTGCGTGTCAAGAACATCGGTTTCGGTGAACGCTCCCGCTTTGCCCTCACATTGGAGGGACGCGATGCAACCCGCATCGTCTGGAGGCCGGCGGCTGAGACACGCTGCTTTGGCCGCGAGGAAGTTTGCGCTCGAAACTAGGCGCACTGTTACACGAAAGGAGCTTTCAGTCTCTGCTCGTGATGCTGAAAGGGCGCTCCGTCTGAGCGCGCCGCAACGACTGGTCTTGAGTCAGCTCGTCGTCTGTTGGGGCGAACACCACATCAACAGGCTGCTCGTCTGGCCGTCCAACCAGCGGCTGACGGCGGCCACCGGACTGTCCGAGCGATCGATCCGCAATGCCATCCGGGCTCTGATCGAGCTTCAAGTGCTCATCCCGAAGGACTCCCCGAACGGCAAGCGCTATGCCGTTCGGGATGAGAAGGGGACCGTTATCGATGCGTTCGGCTTCGATCTAACGCCGCTCTATGCGCGTCGCGGCGAGTGGGCCGCCGCCACCGCTGAGCAACAGCAGCGAAAGGAACTTCTAAAGCGCTCGTTTGACGAGATCACGGTCTGCCGTCGTGCCACCGAAGCGGCTTTGAGTGCACTGGCGCAGTACTACCCCACTGTTGATCGTGCTGCTCTTGAGAGCCGCCTCAGTACACTGAAAGCTCGCACCCCAAAGCGCTCCGGGGCGACACTCCCGGCCGGGCTCGTGGAGGTCTGGAACGAGATCAGACAGCTCACCGAAGAAGCCTTCTATCAGGCAAGCTGTGACGGCACGACATGCCGACACATAGAGGCAGAGAATGAATCCTTGAGTAAGACTTGTCACAATGGCCGCCAGGATGACATGGAGCCTGCTGCTCAGACCGCTTTACCCACTGAGCTGTCGGTACCAACGTTGATCGTCGAAGCATGCCCCGTGATCTCCGATTGTGCTCACCCGATCCGAGATGCTGCCGACCTTGTTTCGGCCGGACGGTTCCTTCGAGCCTCATTGGGAGCTCACCCAAGCGCCTGGACTGAGGCCGTCGAGGCCATCGGAGCCATCCATGCTGCAACAGCTGTGATCTACGTCCTGCAACTCTATGACGATGATGTCTCAAGCGGCAAAAACAGCATCCGAAGCCCTGGTGGGTACTTCCGGTCTATCATTCGCCTCGTTAAGAGCGGCGAAATCGACCTTCAGACTGAGCTGCTTGCCTTGCGGAGACACAAGCTTGCTCAAGGAGACAAAGTCGGCTGGCCGGGGAGTGAAGTATGTTGTGGCCCGCGCCAAAAGACTTGGGTGCATAAGGTACCCTCCCAAGAAAGCCGGCAGCAGCCAACCGTAACCCGTGTCTGGCGCACGGGTCATTGGAAGGGCGCTGCGGGGTTGCCATTTGAAGGGCAGCTGATGGCTGCGACTTCGGGACTATGACTGGGGCAGAAGCCCTATGGGAGGACCATTCTTATGGAACTTGGACTCTACACCTTCGGCGACGTGGGCGCCGATCCGGTGACGGGACGCCGGGTTAGCCCGGCGGAGCGCCTCCGCAACCTGGTGGAAGAGATTGTCCTGGCCGACCAGGCGGGACTGGATGTATTTGGCCTTGGCGAGCATCACCGGCCCGATTATGCCGTTTCAGCGCCTGCTGTGGCGCTGGCAGCCGCAGCGACGCAGACAAGACGCATTCGGCTGACAAGCGCCGTGACGGTGCTCAGCTCCGATGACCCAATCCGTGTATTTCAGCAGTTCGCCACCCTCGACAATCTCAGCCAGGGCAGAGCCGAGATCATGGCCGGCCGCGGCTCCTTCATCGAGTCTTTTCCGCTCTTCGGCTACGACCTTGATGATTACGACACGCTCTTTGCCGAGAAGCTGCAACTCCTGATGCAACTCAACGGAAGCGAGCAGGTCAGCTGGCCGGGCGGGAAACATACTCCCCCGATCACAGGCCGTGGCGTCTATCCGCGGCCCTATCAGGAGAAACTGCCGATCTGGATCGCGGTCGGCGGGACCCCGCAGTCCCTTGCTCGTGCCGGAGGGCTCAATCTGCCATTGGCGCTCGCTATCATCGGGGGAGAGCCAGCGCGCTTTGCACCCCTGTTCAACCTTTACCGGCAGGCGGCCCAGCGCGCAGGCCACGATCCGGTAGCCCTAAAGACATCGATCAACGTGCACGGCTTTGTCGCCACGACTACGCAAGAGGCTGCCGACACCTTCTATGCCCCACAGGCGGAGGTGATGAACCGTATTGGGCGGGAACGCGGCTGGCCGCCGACCAACCGTGCGCAGTTCGACGTGGCACGGGGACCACGTGGCGCACTCTTTGTCGGAAGCCCTGCGGAGGTGACAGACAAGATCCTAGCGATGCATGAGATCCTCCGGTTCGACCGCTTCTTGATCCAAATGGCCATTGGCGTGATGGACCACCTCACGCTGATGAAGGCGATTGAAATCTTCGGAACGAGGGTGGCGCCGGAGGTGCAAAAGGCACTCCGATCATAGAGGCAGTTAGTGTGGGCCACAGTTTCGCGAATGATCATTTTTGCGGTTGCCTCTTACGGCAGGCTCGGCTGCATAACCGCAGAGCGACGCCGCGAGAACACCTTCGCATCCGCCGCCAATTCCCCATCCAAGCTTCGAGCCTTATCCAGCAGGCGATAGGATGCGCCGTCACGGAGTGTCTGTTCGGACTCTCCGAGGTTTGTCAGGGTGACAATGTAGTCAGGCGCGGGTTGATCTCAAGGATTGGTTTTGTTGCCGACCCTAGTTGTTCTGCTAATGCTAAAAGCCGCTCTAGCGGCTGGTCCATGTAAGCCACGGTCCACCACCCACTTAAGCATCCGGGTAAACAGTCAGGGAGCGGGATGGCAGAGAGGGGCACGAGCCTGACCAAGAGCCAGACTGAAGATCACTGTTCATCCAAGTAGCATTGGCGGTTACAGTCATGGGCGCCAATGGCCTAATGTCAGCCCGTTAGGCGTTCCGTGCCAGCCCGCGAGGCCCTATCGATCCGGAGTTCCGGAACAATGGTGAACCAATCCTTCCGCTTGATCTTGGATTTATGGTGCTCTTGGCTGTCACAGTGCCGCCACCGCACGATGGCGAACACCCGAACAGGGATCTCTCGCTGATCGAAGTCCGGATCAAACTCGCGGCGCATCTTTCCGATTCTAATGCCGGAGCCGTCATCGGCCACCCGAAAGAGGTGCCATGGAAGCTGGTCGTTTTCCCCAGTCCAGCGCAGGACGAGCTGGTCGCCCGTCTTCAGACTGCCAATCGTCTTAGCGTTTAGGTCTATCAGGTCATCCGTCTGGTTGCAGCCGTGCCCATCAAAGGCTGGGAACGACAGAAAGACATCGCGGACGGAGCAGGGCTCGAATTCATGCGCAGTGCGGGAAACCACAACGGGCGGGATCGCCTGGCAGTCCCGGTCCAGGAGATGATCGCCGCGGCGACAGTCCCCTAAGATGTTCCTGCGTCCTTCGCGTGAGGTGATGAAGCTCAGGCTGTGCCGCGCCCGGGTGGCCGCGACGTAGAGGAGCCGTCGGGCAGGGTCGTTCATCGTGGAGCCCGGGTGCTGGAGCCATCCGGCATCCAGGACCACAACGTTATCAAACTCAAGACCCTTGGCGCTGTGCGCCGTCAGGACGACCACCCCTGTCTGAACTGGCTGCCAGCCCTTAGCCCATTCTACGAACTCGTCAGAAATTTCCCGGGCCGACCGCGGCTCGCCCACCTCGATCTCGGAGGCCATGCTCTCCAGCTTCTCCGCCACAGCGCGAGACCAACGGCTGGCGAAGGTACCCTCGACCCAGGTAGCCGCCTTGCGCAGGTCATCCGGAGCGAGCCACCGCCCTTTGTGCTCCGCAGCCTCGAGCCAATCACGTACCTTGATAGCCTCCTTAACCCGGAGAAGGGGGACAAGCCCCTTGAGGTCACGGGAGACCTCGATTCCCGCTTCCGAGAGGGCTCGTTCGACGATGCGAATGTGGGCCCGGTTGCGCACGAGCACCGCAGTGGCATCCCACCGCCAGATCTCCTTGGGGACGGACTTCGCCAGGTGGAGGAGCTCGGAGGCAGCATAGGGCGCCTGAGACTCGATGTCTTGACCCTCCGTTTCACGCACGCTTACCCGTCCGATGTCAGGATTTTCGGGGCTGTAGTAGCGGCCCTGGAGCGGGACCGTACGTCGTGCGGGGTCGATCTCGATGGGTGTGGTCTTTAGGCGCCCGGAGGCACTGGCGATGATATCAGCGGCTACTTTCAGGATGGCGCCGCTCGATCGGTAGTTCCAGGTCAGCTCCGGCATCTCGGCGCCGGGGAACAGGTCGCCGAAGGCGCGGATATACTGGCTGCTAGCGCCACCAAAGTCGTAGATGTTCTGGTCATCGTCACCCACAGCGCAGAACCGGACATCAATCAAGTCCTCAGCCGTTTGGGCCTGACTCTTCACCTTCTTCTGCGACTGCTGCGAGATCTCCCGGATTAGGTTGAAGGAGTGCTCGCTCACGTCCTGGAATTCGTCGACGAAGACCCACCGGTAACGCCGGAGCATGATGTCTGACAGATTGCCGCCGGAGCGCCGGTGCTCGGCCAGGCGCCGACCGCCTTCCTCGAGGACCGAGTCGAACGCGGCAGCCTCATTGCCTCGATCAGCCCTGCCCTGAGACATTTCGGCTTCCTCGGCGACAGCTTTGTCGAAGAGTCGGTCGTAGGAGAGCCCGAGCACCTGGAGCGCGAAGGCATGATAGGTGGAGACCGAGACCGCGGTGCCGAGGCGACCCAAAGCTCGCTCCTCCTTCAGTCGGGTGCGGATCTCTTCGGCCGCGCGCCGGTTATAGCAGAGCGCCAAGATCTGGTCCGGGGGCACACGCTCTACGGAGACCAGCCACACGATCCGCTCGACGATCACACGGGTCTTGCCCGAGCCCGGGCCGGCTAGGATGAGTGTGTCCTTGAGGCTGGTATCGCCGAAGACGATGCTGGCTTGCCTCTCATCGAGCCGCGCCTGGAGCTCGATCTGCCGCGCGACAGAGGCCGGCCGGTTCTCGAGGGCGAGCTCGAGTTCCTTTCCCGTGACGACGTGACCTAAGGCCTTCTGGGATGGAGTTGCAAAGTAGGACTTCAGGAGGTCCGGCGCCTGCTGATGATCTGTCAGAACTTGGCGGGCATAACCGTCCAGAAGATGGAGCTGACGGATCTCCTCCTGCTGAAAGGCGCCGACCCCCCTCTCGAAGATGACTTTGGTGAAGCTGTCCTTACGCAGCGCGCCGGGGCGTTTGACCACCATAACCCGACATTCCTCGGCCGGGTGATAGAGGCCTGGGCCGACATCGAGGGTGCCGGTCTCGGAGAGCCGCAAAAGGGCCTCCCTGGCAATGATCTCGGCCTGCTCCGGATCCAGGGCGTCCCCGTCGTTTCGCCAGACCTGGTCCAAGTCTATGTCAAACCCCGCCACCTCCTCCGCAAGTCTCTTGGGTGAGATATGCAGGAGCCGCTGGCCGCCTCCGGTGAGTTCGCGCAACGTCGCCAGGACGCGCTGAAGCTGCCGGCGTCGGTGCTCCGTTTTGGACACCGCGGTGTCGATGTCGTGCTGGGCGGAGATCGAGATTTTTCCGGATCGGCTGACATGGGAGATCTTAACCCGCAGCAGCCCGCCTCGGTGCAGCGCATGGAGATGCTCTACGATATCCCGAGGTGTGATCTGTGGCTCAGGCGTATCAGGCGGAGCGGTCTCCGCCCTTGGATCATCTGAAGGAGGAACCACTCGCTCCGCCGGATAGAACTCCCTCGCGGTGTTCCAAACCTCCGAGATCGTAGTATGCAGCATGAAGCCCGGCTCGCCATCGGGCACTGAATCGCTCTCAGGGGCAGCGGGCGTCCGCATCTCCAGCAGCTGTTCGATGCCACGAAGAAGAGCGGCGTCGATATCGAGCGCCGCGTTCAGCGATGCCTCCCCGAAGCCTTTGGTGCTGAGGGCGATCTGGACGCTGACCTCACGCCGGAGGAGCTTTTTCTTCACGAGGGATCGGAGCGCTCTCGAGATGTGGTTCTCGCGATCGGGATGCGTGAGCCCGCAGAGCTCGGCCAGTGCCTCCCGGGTGGCCGCCGGAATTCGGATATCGTCCGCCTCGGGTGTCTCATCCGCCTTGGCCTTGATAAGGGAGACAATCCGGGCCTGGAGCCGGGGCAGAGTGTGTTCAAGTTTCGAGAACTCGGCCAATCGTTCAGCATCGACCCGGAAATGCTCAAGGCTAGGACTGGGGTGCAGTTTCTCGACAAGACCCGCAGCTTCGAGAGCGTCGATGATGCGATTGATACGATCCCGCGCGCGCTCCATCGTGCGTTCGTTGTCCTGGCTTGCCGCCAAACCGAGAACGCTGCGGGCTACGGTCACATAGGGCAGGGAGAGAGGAGGCATGAGCTGGGTACTCTTGCTGGCCTCCTGGACGCGTCGGTGGACCTCCACGATGTGCCCCCAAACCGCATCGATCTCCTCTTTATCGAGGTGGCTCTTCGCGATGGCCTCAAACCTCTGCTCGAGATCATCGGGATCCTGGATGAGGACGCAGTTGGCGGGCTTGCGGTCACGGCCGCCACGACCAGCTTCTTGGGCGTAGGCTTCCAGCGAGGACGGCAGGTTGGTATGGATAACCAGTCGGACGTTCGGTGTGTCGACTCCCATCCCAAAGGCGATGGTGGCCACGATGATCCTTGCCTCGCCAGAGGCGAAGGCGCGCTCGACCCATCTCTTCCTGTCCGCATTCAAATGGGCATGGTAGGCCTCGGCAGGATAGCCGGCGTGCCTGAGGCTCTCGGCCAGTGTCTCCGTACTCTCACGTCGTAGTGCATAGACGATCGCCTGGCTGCCGGGTGGAAACAGGTCCTTGTCACCCAGGAAAGTTTTAACCTGAGCCTCCAGGCCCTCGGATGTCCCCTCGACCACACGATATGTGAGGTTCGGCCGATGGGCGCCGCCGTCAATGATCGTGAGCTTGCGCCCGGCCATTGTCTCGAAGGCTGTCTGTATGTCCCTCTGGGTCTCTGGGCGCGCCGTGGCGGTCAGACACATGACCGCGGCGCTGTCGCTCCCGCTGGCGCCACAGGTCGTGAGCCACTTAACCGCGCGCCGATAGTCGCCTCGGAAAGTATTGCCCCAGCTTGTGAGGCAGTGGGCCTCGTCGAACACCCAGAGGCCGATCCTCCGCGAAGACAGAAGGGCCTTCATCATTGCCGAGCCGAGGCGTTCAGGAGAGATGTATAGTAGGGCGGTCTGCCCCGACTGAATCGCCTCTGCAACCTTCTGCTGCTCAACTTGATCCATGTCGCCGTGCAGGCACTCCACGCCGACGGTGAGATTCGCCATTGCCTTCTGGACCTGGTCGCGCATCAGGGCCTTCAATGGCGAGATGACGACCGTCAGGTCACCTGTCCTGGCATGATGCTCAAGGGCGGGCACCTGGAAGCAGCGCGACTTGCCCGTCCCCGTGGGCAGGATGCCGAGAATGTTCCGCCGCGCGATCCCTGCCTCCATGACCCGCTCCTGGAAGGAGATGGAGTCAAGGTCAAAGGGCGGCTGGAAGCACGCCTCTGTGCCCGGCTCTGGCGGGAACCAGCACGCCATCCGGTCCAGCGTCGTGCCCGCATTGCGGCAATGGGTGCAGGCGAACTCGCTACATCGGCGACGCCCGAGGTCATCCAGGACAGCCCGAAACTCGGGAAACGACTCGAGGAGCCAGACCGCCGGAGCCGCCCGTCTGTCGCGATTTCGGTACCAGCTCAAGGTCCAGGCGAGGGGCCACCCGTTCTCCGTCCGGTAGGCTTGGGCCAACTGATCCTGGAGTCCGCACCGGCAGACCTGTCCGTCGAAGAGATCGAGAAGATCCTGGGGAGCTTGGCGCAAGTCATCGGGAGAGCCTGAGGCGCCTGGGCGGATGACCTGGAACAGAGCGGCGTAGCCCTTGTGCGCGGAGCCAAGGGTGCAGAGCCAATGAAGAGCGCGGAGCCACCGCGCCTCCAAGCCTTTGAGTTCCTGCACCTGTGTGCAAAGGAGCTCGACAGCAAGACGGGCGTCCTCGCGGGGATCGTTGTGCGCTATCCGGCCTTCGGTCTGGTAGGTCTTCTCCAGGGCGTGCGAGCTGAGGTCCGGACGAGCGAGGGGGGCGAGCCAGATTGTGTCAATGACAGAGATGGCAGAGACATCCTGCCCCGTCATCTGGCCGAGGATAGGGATATCATGGAGCGTCGCATTATGCCCGATTACGAAAGGTCGTGCGCTCGTCGCCTTGAGAAGATCAGCCGCTGAGGACGCAGAAGGCGCGACATCGGAACCCACCTTGGAAAAGGGCCCTTCGGCTGGAAGGAGGGCCGAGTCCCGGAGGGCGGCGAAGCCGGATGCTGATGGGGTTGATTCAAGGTCAAGGGCAAAAGCTCTGGACAGGAGACGGAGCAGCGGATCGGGATCAGCCGAAAGAAAATCCGGAAGGTCCAAGACCTCAGCAATGGAAGTTCCGAACATGACAACGCTCCTAAGAAGAGCATATGTTCGACTCTTTTGGTTGCCAACAAAGAAGATCATAAGTCATTGAAAAACCTATGTTCTTGTAACGTTCTCATAAAATGCCGTCCTGTTTGGGATAGCAATAGGCGAAGGTCGAGCCTGTGCGGGTTTGTTGAGGCAGTCACTCGGCAGTAGTTCTGGAAACCCGTGATTAGCGGCTCCAACATTATCCATTGTACGTCCGTCAGCGTCGCTTCTCCTCCCATCAGGAGGTGCAAAACGCCTGCTCACACCATCGGCTCAGGAGTGAATACGCCGTATAATCAAGGAGTAGGAGTATGTTCGAGCGAGCCCACGTCATGTGTTACGCAGGCTCGACGTGAGTACATGTTGGTGGTACACATGAGCAAATCAGAGGCAGTCTAAGTCATTGATTTTGCTTGTTTTAGGGTATTTAAGGTACAATCCTCTCCTGGGCACCATCCCTCTCTCGAGGGTTCGATCCGCAAAGCACTCCAGGATCATCAAGTTCGACGGGCCGGCAGGTTGCCCGTTTCCTTCGAACACATCATTCCACTCCAGTTCACCGTTCCAGGATCGGCCTGATCTCCTGAAGGTTTTCGATCGTGTGCTCCAGGTGGCGCCGGAGCGCCTGCGCGGCGTCGGCGTTCCGGCCGCGCTCCAGGAGGTCGAGAATCTCGAGGTGCTCCTCGCATTGCCGGCGATAGCGCTTGCGGTCGATCATCGACCGGTAGGAGAGCAGGCGGCGGACGCGGTTGATGCGGCGCACGGCCTCCAGGAAGAACGGATTGCCGCAGGCTCCGATGATCGCCTCGTGGAACCGCACGCCACGCTCGTGCAGGGCGTCCGCCGTGTCGGTCTCGATGGCGCCGGCGAGAAGCCGCAGCTCCGCCTCGCGGCAGCGGGCTGCGATCTCGGGATCGAGACGGTAGCCCGGCTCGAGCAGCGCGGCGGGTTCGAGGGCGAGGCGGACGCGGTAGGTCTGCTCCAGGCTCTCCGGCGTGGTCAGCATCGGCGAGAAGGACCAGCCGTAGCCGGGGCGGCGCTCGGCCCAGCCTTCCTGGGCGATCCAGCTCAAGACCGCGTTCAGCTGCGCCTTCGTGGCCCCATAGGCGTCCTTGAGATAGGCCTCGGACACCGGGTCGGGCAGGCGGCCGTGAAGATGATCCTCGGCGATCCTGAAATAGACGTGAGAGGCCTCCTCCCTGGGCGCCAGGCCAAGGGTCTCCGGCGATGCATCCTTGGCGCTCGAGACGAAATAGCCGCGGTTGCGTTCGTGGACGAGGACACCCTTGGCGGCCAGCAGCTGCAGGGCCTGGCCGACGGGAAAGCGGGAGACGTTGAACCGCTCCGCCAGCCCCTGCGCCGTGAGATGCGTCCCGACGGCCAGTCCGCCGTCCCGGATATGGCCGAGGATCTGCGCGGCGAGCCCCTCGGTCAATTCGCGCTTTCCGTTGACCGCGCGCTCATCGGCTGCCCTCATGACCACATCCTCGGACGCACTCGTTTCGATGGTTCGACCCTCGTTTACCCGAAGTGTCGCGGTCACGGTACTCTCATCATCGCTTCGTCGTGCGCCGAAGGGCGATCCCCGGCCGGGAAGGGGAGCCCTGCAGGGCTCCCCTGGTCTCTGTCTTACGACTTCACGAGACCGATCGACTTCAGCACGTCGCCGACCCGTGCCTGCTCGTCCTTCAGGAAGGCCTCGAACGGCGCGCCCGCCAGATAGAAATCCTCCCAGCCGCGAGCTTTCAGGATTTCGGCCCATTCCTTCGACTTGACGAGCTTGTCGATGGTCTCCGCATGAGCCTTCCTCTGGTCGGCCGTGATGGCAGGAGGCGCCATGACGGCGCGCCAGTTCACGACCTCCACGTCCATGCCCTGCTCCTTCAGGGTGGGAACGTCGGCGGCGGCGAGCCGCTTGCCGGACGAGAGCGCGGGCGCCCGCAGCTTGCCGGCCTTGATCTGGCTCTCGAACTCGCCGTAGCCGGACACGCCGGCCGTCACGCGCCCGTCGAGCATGGCGGCCAGCGCCTCGCCGCCGCCCGAGAAGGCGATGTAGTTGACCTTCGACGGCTCGGAGCCGGCCGCCTTGGTGAACAGGGCCGCCAGGATATGGTCCGCGCCGCCGGCCGATCCGCCCGCCCAGGTCACCTTGGCCGGATCCGCCTTCACGGCCTCGGCCAGCTCCTTGACCGACGTGATCGGCGAGCTCGCCGGCACCACGATCACCAGCGGATCGCCGATGAGGCGCGCGATGGGCGTGACCTGGTCCAGGTTCACCGGCGCCTTGTTGCTCAGGATCGCCCCGATCATGGTGATGCCGTTGACCATGAGCTGGGTCGGATCGCCCTTGGCGTTGTTGACGAACTGCGCGAGCCCGATGGTGCCGCCGGCCCCGGTCACGTTGGTGACCTGAACGCTCTTGGCAAGGCCCGTCTGGGTGAGCACCTGCTGGATCGAGCGCGCGGCCGAGTCCCAGCCGCCACCGGGTCCGGCCGGGGCCATGATCTTGAGTTCCTGCTGGGCGAAGGCCGATGACGCGACGAGCGCCAGGGCGGCGAATGCAACGCCGCGGACCGTCTTGGTGTAGTGGCTCACGAGTTCCTCCCTTTAAGGTTGCGTGAGGGGTGATCGCGAAACGGCGTTGCCGCTCAGCGTCCGGGGTTCGGCGAAATCTCTCGCCGGGTGTTTTCACCGGTTCCGGTGAAGTCGGGGGCGGGCGTCCCGCGGCTTGTGGCCTCCGCGTCGACGACCCGCTGCAGGATGAGCGGGATGATGCCGCCGCCGCGCAGGATCTCGACCTCGAGACCCGTCTCGATGGCGGCTGTGGCGGCGAAGGTTTCGCTCTCGCCCGACGCGCGCCGGATCGTGACCGGCACGGAGCCGCGCGGGCTGAGCATCGCGGGATCGGCCTCGATCAGGATCCGGTCGCCCGCGCGCAGATGGAGGGCGTCCGGATGCCGGTCCTCCGGAAGCCGCAGGGGCAGGACTCCCATGCCGATCAGGTTCGACCGGTGGATGCGCTCGAAGCTCGAGGCCAGCACCGCGCGGGCGCCGAGCAGCGCCACGCCCTTCGCGGCCCAATCGCGGGACGAGCCCATGCCGTAGCGCTCGCCGGCCACCACCACGACGGAGGCACCCTCGTGGGCATAGCGCTCGGCCGCCCGGTAGAGCGGCAGGTGCTCGCCGGATCCCGCGTGGATCGTGAAGCCCGGAGCGATCTGCTCATCGAGCAGATTGCGCACGTTCCGGTTGGTGAACAGGCCGCGCACCATGGCCTCCCAGTTGCCGCGGCGCGAGGCGAAGACGTTCAGGTCGCGGCGGTTCTCGCCGCCCGCGACGAGATATTCCGCGGCCTCTCCCGTCTGCGGGATCTGACCGGCCGGAGAGATGTGGTCGGTGGTGATGTCGTCGCCGAGCACGAGCAGCGGATGGGCCGCGTAGGCGCCCAGCCGCGTGCCCGTGCCGAAGCCGGCGAAAGGCGGGCGGCGGATATAGGTCGAGCCCGCGTTCCACGGGAACAGGGGCGTGGCCGGCGCATCGAGCACCCGCCACGTGTCGCTCGCCTCGGCGGCCTCGTAGGCGGGGCCGTAGTCACGGGGGTCGATGGCCGCAGCCAAGGCCGCGTCGATCTCGTCACCGGTCGGCCAGAGATCGGCGAGCCCGATGGTCGCGCCGGACGCGGAACGGCCGATGGGGTCGGTCAGGATATTGCGGTCGACGTCGCCCGCGAGCGCAAAGGCGACGACGAGCGGCGGCGAGGCCAGGAAGCCGGCCTCGAGCTGCGGGTGCACCCGGCCCGGGAAGTTGCGGTTGCCGGACAGGACCGCCACGGGAACGATGCCGCGCTCCGTCATGGCCTGCTCGATGGCGGCGGGCAGTGGCCCGGAATTGCCGATGCAGGTGGTGCAGCCATAGCCGACGATGCTAAAGCCGATCGCCTCCAGATCCTCCAGCAGCCCGGCCCGGCGCAGATAGCGCTCGGCGGCGGGCGAGCCCGGCGCCAGCGAGGTCTTCACCCAGGCTGGCGGCGTGAGGCCGAAGCGACGCGCCTTGCGGGCGACGAGGCCGGCGGCGACGAGAAGACGCGGATCGGACGTGTTGGTGCAGCTCGTGATCGCCGCGATGGCCACGGCGCCGTGGCCGGGCTGCTCGCGTCGCACGGCCGAGGGCTTGTCCGCGAGCATCGGCGCCAGGGCCGCGACCGTCGTTCCGGCCGGAATGCGGTCCTGCGGGCGGCGCGGGCCGGCGAGGCTGACCTCGACCGCGTCGAGATCGATCTCGACCACGTCGGTGAAGCGGGGAGACGCGTCGGGATCGAACCACAATCCCTGTCGCCGGGCATAGGCCTCGACAAGGCGCACATGGTCGGCGGAGCGTCCCGTCTCGCGCAGGTAGCGCAGAACCTGATCGTCGATGGGGAAGAAGCCGGAATTGGCGCCGAATTCCGGGGTCATGTTGGCGATGACCGCGCGGTCGCCGGCGGACAGCGTCGACACGCCCGGCCCGAAGAACTCGACGAAACGGTCCGCCAGACCGACGCGCCGGAGCCGCTCGGTCACGGTCAGAGCCAGATCGGTGGCAAGCACGCCCTGGCGCGGCCGTCCGGTGAGGCGCACGCCGACGATGTCCGGCACGCGGATCATCACCGGCATGCCGAAGACCACGCTCTCGGCCTCAAGTCCGCCGACGCCCCAGCCGAGCACGCCGATGCCGTTGATCATCGGCGTGTGGCTGTCGGTTCCGATCAGGGTGTCCGGCGCGGCCCAGGACACGCCGTCGCGCTCCGACGGGGCGACAACGCTCGCCAGACGTTCGAGATTGAGCGTGTGCATGATGCCGGTGCCGGGCGGATGGACGCGGAAGCCGGTGAGCGCGCGCGTGGCCCATTTCATGAAGCGGTAGCGCTCGGCGTTGCGCCCGTATTCGCGCTCCATGTTGCGCCGGGGCGCATCGGGCGAGCCGAACACGTCGACGCCGAGCGAATGGTCGGTCGACACGTCGACGGGCAGCACGGGATTGAGCCGGCCGGGATCGTGCCCGGCCTCGGCGAGGGATGCGCGCATGCCGGCGATATCCACGAGGGCGGGGCCGCAGGTGGTGTCGTGCATCATCACCCGGCCGGGCAGGAACGGAATCTCCGCCTCGCTGCGTCCGGCCCGGAGCCAGGACAGGATCGCGTCCCTGGCCCGCGGAGCGTCCTCGTCCGCGTTGCGCAGCACGTTCTCCAGCAGGATCCGCAGGATGTGCGGCAGCCGTTCGAGCCGGCCAGACGCGGCATCCGGCAGGCCGATGATCCGATGTCGCCGTCCGTTGACGGCAACGCTTGTCAGGAAGGGGCTCGATGTCGGGTTGCGGGACATGAGCGAGTAATTGCATAAACCGATTTATAAATGCAAACCAATTCTGCATTTTATAGCCATATTATGCTATTGGCCGAGCGGCGCTCCCGTAAGTGACGGAAATGTCGACGCATCGTCGAATGAGGCAGCCGCATGCCGCGCCTCTGCAGGATTGCGTCCCGGCCCCCATGCGCACGAAAGCCGCGGGTCGTCGGACGACCCGCGGCCTTTGCAGTGCCGCCGCGTCTCTGGGCTCAGCGGCGCCGGCCGAGCACCATGTAGGCCGCCGCCGTCCACGAGAAGGTGTCGCCGCCCAGGCCCTCGCCGGTCGTCGGGTCGAAATACTCGCAGAAGCCGGCGCTCTCGATCGCCCGGACGGTTGTCCGCTCGATCCGTCGCGCGAGATCCTCGGCCCCGTTCAGGCGCAGTCCGTCGCAGATGAGCCAGTTGACCACGGCCCAGACCGGGCCGCGCCAGTAGCGCTTGGGCTCGAAGGCGGGCGAGAAGGCCGGCGTCGAGGGGACCCCGACCACCATGCCGTCGAGCCAGCGCTTGATCTCCGCCGTGACGGCCTCCTGCTGAGCCTCGTCGAGCTCCAGGGCCACGAGCGGGATGAAGGCAGCCTGCGTGGGCGTGTCGATGTCCTGCCCCGAGACCAGGTCGAGGTTGACGAAGCGCGAAAGCGCCGGGCGCCAGCGACGGGCAAGGCCCTCGCGCAGCCGGGCATGCATGCGCGCCAGTTCCGCCTTCTCCTCGGCCGTTCCAAGGCTCTCGGCGAGATGCATCAGGTCGGCGGTCGCCCGCGCCAGGATGGCGGTCATCTGGACGTCCGCCACCTTGAAGGGAGCGGCCGACCATTGCCGGGCCGGGTCCCAGCCGCACGCGCGGTATGTGTCGACCAGGTGGATGAAGCGCTGGTAGTCCTCGTCGCGCGGCCGCATGGAGGCGTCCACATGGCCCGTGTCCTTGCGGCGGATCGCGGTCGTGGTGGTGGTCGGCACGCGCGCCAGCGCCATGTCCCAGGCCGGCGAGTTGTCGCTGCCGCTCTCCCAGGGATGCAGGATCGACACGAGGCCGAGGCCGTCCGGGTCGCGCGCGGCGAGCCACCAGCGGTGCGAGCGCAGGGCGGCCTGGAACAGCGCCTTCGTGCGCCGCGCCGCGCCGGCCGTGCCGCCCGCGAGAGCGGCCTCGTGCACATGGCGCAGGGCCATGCCGAAGACCGGCGGCTGCGTGATGCCCGAGGTCGGGACGCGGTGCCGCGTGCCCCACACGTCTGGACCGGGGAAATAGGTGTCGCTCGGCGCATGGAACACGATGTGCGGGATCATGCCGTCGTCCCACTGGCCTTCGACGAGACGCTCCAGCTCGCGATAGGCCCGGTCCACGTCGAAGACCGCGAAGCCCATGGCGACGAAAGCGGAGTCCCAGTTCCACTGGAACGGATAGAGCCGGTCGGTCGGCACCGTGTAGCCGCCGCGATCGTTGCGCGCGAGAATGGCGCGCGCCGCCTCTTCCTTGGGAAGCGTATTCATCTCAAATGTCCTTGTTCAAAAGTCAGGCCCGGGCGAGGGCGCGTCCGGTGGTGCTGTCGATCCAGGTCACCCGGGCCGGATCGACGGTGAGGCCCACGCGCTCGCCGGCGGTCACTTCGGCCGTCGGCGGCGCGACGATGCGGGCGAGCTGGCCGTCGATGGCGCCGGTCAGGAGCAGGTGCGAGCCCATCGGCTCCACCACGCGCACGTCGAAGGGAAGGCCGGAGCCGTCGGCGCTCAGGCTTGCATCCTCGCCGCGCAGGCCCAGCTCCAGGCTCTCGGCCGTGGCCGGGCAGGGCAGGGCGGCATCGCCGATCCGCGCCGTGCCCTGGCTGCATCGGACCTTGATGAAGTTCATGGGCGGCGAGCCGATGAAGCCGCCGACGAAGCGGGTGGCGGGCGTGGCATAGATCTCGAGCGGCGAGCCGATCTGGTCGATCATGCCGCCGTACATCACGGCGATGCGGTCGGCGAGGCCCATGGCCTCGGTCTGGTCGTGCGTCACGTAGATCGTCGTGGTGCCGGCCTCGCGCAGGACCGCCTTCAATTCCGTGCGCATCTCGAGGCGCAGGAGCGCGTCGAGATTGGAGAGCGGCTCGTCCATGAGCAGCACGGCGGGCTCGACGGCGAGCGCCCGGGCCACGGCCACGCGCTGGCGCTGGCCGCCCGAGAGTTTGGCCGGATAGCGGTCGAGATAGCTCTCGATGTGGAGCAGGGCCGCGGCGCGTTCGACCTTGCGCTTGACGTCCGCCGCCGCGGCCTTCTGCATGCGCAGCCCGAAGGCGACGTTCTCGAACACGGTCATGTGCGGGAAGACCGCATAGTTCTGGAACACCATCGCGAGCCCGCGCTTGCGGGGGCTGAGATGGCTCACGTCCTGGCCTCCGATGACGACGCGGCCGGAGGTCTGGGTCTCGAGGCCGGCGATGATGCGGAGCAACGTGGTCTTGCCGCAGCCCGAGGGGCCGAGGAGCGCCACGAACTCGCCGTCGTTGACGGTGAGCGAGACCTCCTGCAGGGCGCGGAAGGAGCCGAATTCCTTGACGACGCGGTCGATGACGATGTCTGCCATGATGGGATCCGTTACTTGCTCGCAATGCCCCACACCGCGAAGAGGTATCGTCTCACGGCGAAGATGAAGAGCACGGAGGGGATGATGAGGATGAAGCCGCCGGCGAAGCGGTAGTGAAGCGGGCTCTCGGCGAGGATCCGCAGCAGATAGGCGGTGAGCGTCCGCTCGCGCACGGTGAGGATCG
Organism: Microvirga yunnanensis; assembly: GCF_025460875.1. Taxonomy (NCBI): domain Bacteria; kingdom Pseudomonadati; phylum Pseudomonadota; class Alphaproteobacteria; order Hyphomicrobiales; family Methylobacteriaceae; genus Microvirga; species Microvirga yunnanensis. Next base: position 10,453 of record NZ_JAMXFI010000105.1, on the reverse strand, counting down.
AGGCCGCGAACACCTCGTTCCACGAGATCACGAAGGCGAAGATCGCGGTGGCGGCGAGGCCCGGCAGGGCGAGCGGCAGGATCACCTTGACGAAGGCCTGGAAGCGCGTGCAGCCGAACACCCAGGCGGCCTCCTCGTATTCGCGCGGGATGCCCATGAACAGGCTCTGCGTGACGAGGGCCGCGAAGGGCAGGGCCAGCACCGTGTGAATCAGCGACACGCCGAAGGGCGTGTCGTAGAGCCCGAGGCGGATGAACGACACGGTGAGCGGCAGCGCCAGGATGGCGAGCGGGAAGGCGCGGGTGAGGAGAACGAGAAGCCGATAGGCGTTCTGCCCGCGGAAGCTGTAGCGCGCCAGCGCATAGCCGGCAGGCGCGCCGAGCGCGATGGAGAACACGACCGTCAGGCCGGCCGCGATGAGCGAGTTGACGAGGGCGTTGAACACGCCCTCGATGGCGAGGAACTGGCTCATGGCCGCGAAGGACAGGTCCGAGGGCCAGATCGATTTCGGCCAGCGGAACACGCCGAGCCGCCCTCCGAAGGCGCCGAGCGCCACGAGATAGATCGGCACCAGCACCCAGGCGATGAGCACCGCGAGGCCGGTCCAAAGCAGCAGGCGCCGGGCCGAGGGAAGGGCCATGCCGCGGTTCGTCGCGGCGGGTTTCGTTGCAACCGCGCTGGCTGTCATGGGAGCTGCTCCGGACGCGTTCTCAAAACGCGCAGATAGACGGCGGTCGCGGCAAGCGAGATCGCCATGATCAGCACCGCGTACGCCGCCGCGACGCCGTAATTCTGGTTGTCGTTCTGCCAGACATAGGCCTCGCCGGCGAGAACCGGGAAATTGCGCCCGCCGAGCGCGTAGACGACGGCGAAGACCTCGAAGGCGAGCACCGTGCGCAGGATCAGGGCCGATTGCAGGCTGGGCTTCAGGAGCGGCAGGGTGATCCGGGTGAAGCGCGTCCAGGGCTTGGCGCCGAAGATCTCGGCCGCTTCCGCGAATTCCTTCGGGATCAGCTGCAGGCCGGCGATCAGGATCACCAGCACGATCGCGGTGGCGCGCCAGAGCTCGGCCAGCACGATGGCGAAGAACAGGGCGACCGGCGTCTCCTGCGACAGCCACCCGGTCGGCCCCTGGATCAGGCCGAGCGCGTAGAGCGCGGAGTTCAGGTAGCCGGTGTTCTGGAGCAGGGCGAGCCAGGCAAGGCCCGCCGCGAGGTCCGAGATACCGAGTGGAATCGTGAGCATCCACAGGACCAGGTCGCGGCCCTTGTCGAGCTTCGTCACCATGGTGGCCATGCCGAGCGCCAGAACCACCTGGAGCGGCACGACCACGAGGGTGAGCAGGAAGGTGTTCTTGACCGCGAGGGCGAAGTTCAGGTCGCCGGCCATGCGCCGGTAGTTCTCCAGCGACAGGCCGTCGCCGGCGGAGACCGACAGCCAGATCGTCTGCACGAGCGGCACCAGAAACAGCGCCGCGAGAAAGACGACTGAGGGCGCGATCAGCGCATAGGGGATCCAGGAAGGGCGTGCAGGCATGAAGCCGCTCCACGGGGCAGAAGAAGGGTCCCGGCGAAGCGTGCTCCGCCGGGCTCGGTCGATCGGGTTACTGGACCGCGCAGGCGCCCTGGCTCGGCTTGTCCGGGGCCCAGCAGGGTGCGCCGGTCTCCTTCATGAGCGTGTCGAGCACTTTCGCCTGAGCGTCGAGCACGTCCTTGACCGGCTCGTTGCGCAGCACGATGCGCTGGAACGAATCCATGTAGACCTTGTTGAACTCGCCGCCCTTGGCGCCGAGGCCGACGGGCAGGAGCGACACGAGCGCATCCTTGGCGTTCTGCGTCGCCGCGACCGCACCGGCGAGCGCCTTGATGCCCGGCGCGAGATCCGCCGGCAGTTCCGCCTTCACGACCGGGAAGAAACCGACTTCGGCGGCCGTCGCCAGCTGGGTCTGCGGCTTGGTCAGGTGCTCGATCACCGCCACGGCGCCGGCCCGGTTCGGCGCGTCCTTCGGGATGGCGAGGCCGGCGATCACCGGCATGTAGCCGCGTCCCTTCGGGCCGGCCGGCGCCGGGAAGGCGACGAACTGGTCGGGCTGCAGGGTGAGGGCTTCCTTCACGCGCGCGATGTGATCCCAGGCGATCCACACCTCGCCGGAGAGCAGCGGCTCCTGCATGAAGTTGTAGTTGGTGGAATTGGGGTTCGACACCGCCCACAGGTCCTTCAGGGCGTTCCATCCGGCCTCGGCCTCGGCCGACTTGAAGGTGGTGACCACGCCGCCCGTGAAGGACGGGTAGAAATAGCCCTGGAAGAAGCGCGGCAGCAGGCCCGTCGGGCCGGCCGGGAAGCCGAGGCGGCGCTGGCCGGTCTTCTCGACGATGGTCTTGCCCCATTGCTGCAGCTGCGCATAGGTGAGGCTGTTCACGTCCGCGCCCGCCGGCAGGTATTGCAGCGCCTGCTTGTTGGCCACCATGACGTAGGTGGCCTGCATCCACGGGATGTATTGCTGCTGGCCCGTGCCGAGCTTGCCGAGATCCATCAGGCTCGCCGGAATGCCGCGGTCGGTCAGCTTCGCGGCGACGTCGTCGACGGGCTGGAGATCGGCCGGCACGTGCGGCTGCAACTCGCCGTGCAGCGCCCCGACGACGCTCGCCGTGCGCTTGCCGGCCTGCGTCTCGGCTTTCATGCGCACCGCGAAGGCCGGCGGCTCGTCGACCACGTAGGTGACCTTGCCGGGAATGCCCTTGAGCAGGACCTCGCGGACTTTGGTCGCCTCCTCGATGGGACGAAGCTGGGTCGAGTAAAAGATGGTTTCCTGCGCCTGCGCGACGGTCAGCCCTCCGAACAGGGCGGCCGCGGCGGCAATGGCGCGAAGCGATACCGGATGCGTCATGTCCTTCCTCCATCGGTCCCTTGTCAGTGCCGCTCGATCCGGGCCCGGAAGATCGAGGGCATCAAACTCAGTTCGCCGGTCCGTGGGTGGCCCTCGGAACCTGCCGAACCGGCAGAATGGTCTGCAGCTCGCGGGCCTCGCGCCCTCCGAGCCGCGCGAGCAGCATCTCGGCCAGCTGCCGGCCCACGTCGGGCGCGGCGATCTCCATGCTCGAGAGCGGTGGATCGGTGAAGGCCGCGGAGGGCAGATTGTCGTGCCCGATCACGGCGATCTCGCGCCCGGCCGCGAGCCCGCGCTCCTTGAGGGCGCTCAGGGCGCCGATCGCCATGCTGTCGGTGGCGCACAGGAGGGCCGTGGGCGGCGCGCTCTGCCGGAGCAGCCATTGCGCGGCCTCGTAGCCCCCGGCCTCCGTCGGCGGGGCGGTGTATTCGAGCCGGTCCGGGGAGCCCATGTCGGCGAGGGCCGCCAGCCAGCCCTGCCGGCGCAGATGCGCGAAGGTCAGGTCCTGCGGGGCCGCGATATGGGCGATCCGCCGATGGCCCAGGGCGGCGAGCGCGCGGGCGGCGTCCCCAAACCCTGCCTCGCCGTCGCCGTCGATGAAGGCATGCTCGTCGGGCCGGGCCGTGCGGCCATGGGTCACGAACGGGATGCCGCGCTCCGTCAGGAAGGCCACGCGTTCGTCCTCGAGCCGCGTGCGCACCACGATCACCGCGTCCGCGCGCCGGCCGTCGAGCACCCGCCGGTAGGTGTCCATCTCGCCGGCGCGGCCGGCGGTCGGCAGCAGCATCAGGTCGAGGCCCTCCTCGGCGAGCCGCTGCCCGCAGGCCGCCAGCATGTTGAGGAAGATCGGAGGGCCGAACCGGCCCGGCTCCGTCGGCAGGGTCACGGCCACCGCTTCGGCCTTGCGCCGCCGCAGGCTGCGGGCGGCGGGGTTCGGACGGTAGTTCATCGCCCGCGCGGCTGCCTGAACGCGCTCGCGGGTCGCCGGCGCCACGTCGGCATAGCCGTCGAGGGCTCGCGACACCGTCGTGATCGACAGGCCGAGCGATTGCGCGAGAAGCTTCAGGTTGGACACGGGGCTCAGGTCTCCTTGGGCTTCCGACTAGATTTCCAAAACGTTTTGGAAAGTCAATCATCCTGCTCTCAGCCCTTGGTATGATGTTCGGTTCCGCCAATTTCAGGGGACTGACTTGGAACGGCTCGTTCTCCGTCGCGGCCGGCCTCATGCCGACCGTTCCTCTTCTCCCGGGCATGGAACGCCGTCTTCCGACGTGCTGTGTTTCCGGTTCGCCAACCCTCGGACCCGGCTCACCGCGGTCCGTGCTCGGCCCAAAGCTGCGTTGGACGTGGCAAGCGGCGCCATCCTTCCGTGATCGGTCTGGCGCCTCAGAAGCGGAGCCTCCGAACCGGGCCTGGTGTTCACTTTTGGTTCCGACGCGCTAGGGTATGAACGCAACGGTGAGTCCAGGAGGATGCGGAATGGCGAAGGATCCGATTCTGCCCGTCGACGACGAGGCTCGCGCTCTCGCCAAGAAGCTCATGCGCACCGCTCGCTCCGGCGCGCTCGCCACCAACGATCCCGACAGCGGCATGCCGTTCGCCAGCCTCGTCCAGGTGGGAACGGATCTCGACGGCGCGCCCGTCATCCTCACCTCGCAGCTGTCGCTGCACACGAGGCTGATGGAGGCCGATCCCCGGTGCTCCCTGCTCCTGTCGTCCATCGGCAAAGGCGACCCGCTGGCGCATCCGCGCCTGACCCTGCAGGCCAGTGCCGAGCGTCTCGACCGGGAGACCGACGAGGCGAAAAGCATCCGCCGCCGCTATCTGCTGCAGCATCCGAAGGCCGAACTCTACGTCGACTTCCCGGATTTCAGCTTCTGGCGCCTGAAGGTCGCGTCCGGCAGCCTCAACGGCGGCTTCGGCCGGGCCTACCGCATGACGGCCGAGGATCTCCTCACCGACATGGCCGAGTTCTTCGATTTCTACGACTTCGAAGCCGAGGCTGTCGCGCACATGAACGCCGAGCACGGCGATGCGGTCGCGCTCTACGCCACACAGCTCTGCGGCGCCCGCGAGGGGGCCTGGCAGCTGATCGGGGTCGACCCCGAGGGACTCCAGATGGCCCTCGGCGACGAGATCCTGCGCCTGTCCTTCCCAAGGCCCCTGACGGGCCCCCACGAGGTCCGTCCCATGCTCATCCGCCTCGCGAACGAGGCCCGCAGCCGCGTCGCGTAGACATCCTCGGCCCGAACCGGTGAGACACCATGGGGCTTGCCATGCCCTGCCCGGACCCGCATCAAGGGACGTGATCGCGCAGTCTCGTCCGCCCGATCCGCCGATCCACGATCCCCAGGCCGACGATGCGACCGATCCACCTTCCATCCCGTGCCCGATCCGCCTTCGCCGTCACGGCCGATGCGGGATCGCGCTTTGCGCGCAACGACGGCTTGGCCATGGCGAGCCACGTGGCGCTCTCCCTGGTCATTGCCCTGTTCCCGTTCCTGATCTGCGTCGCCGCGCTGGCGGCCTTTCTCGGGGCCGGGCGGATCTCGACCCACATCGTCCACCTGCTCTTCGATTTCTGGCCCGAAGGGGTCGCCGGCCCCCTGGCCCGCGAGGCCGACAAGGTTCTGATCCCGCGCCGGAACGTCCTGACGGTCAGCATCGTCCTGACCCTGCTCGTCGCCACCAACGGGGTCGAGAGCCTGCGGGTCGCCCTGTGCCGGGCCTACGGGGTCGAGCGGTTCCGGCCGTGGTGGCAGGCGCGCCTCATCGGGGTCGGGTTCATCCTCATCGGCGCGGGCGCGCTCGTCGCCTCTTCGGTTCTGGTCGTGCTGTGGCCGTCGATCTGGCGGTGGGCCTTGTCCTACATGCCGGATCTCAGGGGGCTCGGCCCGACCTACGACGTGGTGCGCTACGGACTGGCGTCGATCATCCTGGTGGCGGGCCTTTCCGCCACCCATCTCTGGCTGCCCGACATCCGCCCCCATTCCCGGGACGTGGTGCCGGGCGTTGCGGCCACCCTGGTCCTGTGGCTCGCCGGGGCGAGCCTCTACGGCGAGTTTCTCGCCACCATGACCCATCTGAAGGCCACCTATGCGGGCCTGGCGGGCATCCTGACCGCGCTGATCTTCCTTCAGATCTCGGCGGCGATCTTCATTTTCGGAGCCGAGCTCAACGCGGCGCTGCGCCGCCGGAAACCCCACGGCCAGGGACGTGATCTCCTGCCCGCCGCCGCGGGCGGCGAACCGCTGACGGAATCACCGCTCTAAAGCATCGGACGGACCCAGAGGGCCGCGTCAGCGAAAAGTGGACCCGGTTTTCGCTGGCGCGGCCCTTCGGGTCACTGGCGTGGCCCGCCGGGTCCGCACGAGGCACTAGGAGCTCACCCCTTCGTCGCGTTTCCGCTCGCAATCGCGCTTCGGGGTCTGCTGCGGAGCCTGCTGCTGCTGGGCGATGATCGTCCCGTCGCGGGAGGTGTCCGCCGCCGGGGACGGGGTGGCGAAGGCGGTCAGGACGGCAAGGGAGAGAATGCGGAGCATGGTGGTCTGTCCTTGGTCGAAGCGACCCGATGCTAAGGGGAAGCGGCCCCGATGGCCAGCGGGTTTCAGGGGACGTCGCGAGCGATGCCGTTCGGGCATTCCAGGCCCTCTTGAAATTCGGAAAAGCCCTTCCTACCATCAATATCGCCGAGGCCTTTCAAAGGCTTGGCATGACGGGCGCCGGCCGGTGTCCGGCGCTCTCACGTCCATGTTGCTCATTGGAGGATATGGTGATGAGAACAGCTTTCGACTTCTCCCCCCTGTACCGTTCGACGGTCGGCTTCGACCGCCTGTTCGACATGCTCGATCAATCCGCCCAGATCGAGCCCCTGACCAACTGGCCGCCCTACAACATCGAGAAGGTGGGCGAAGACCAGTATGTGATCACGATGGCCATCGCGGGCTTCGCTCCGGATGAGATCGAACTCACCCAGAAGGAGAGCCAGCTCCTGGTGGCGGGTCAAAAGAAGGGCTCCGAAGAAGGCCGGCAATATCTCCATCGCGGCATCGCGACCCGCGCCTTCAAGCAGACCTTCAACCTCGCCGACCATGTGAAGGTCACGCAGGCGAGCCTCGAGAACGGTCTGCTCACGGTCGATCTGAAGCGCGAAGTGCCCGAAGCGCTCAAACCGCGCAGGATCGAGATCAATGCCGGCACCGGGACGACACCGGCCGGACGGCAGCCGCAGCAGATCGAGCACGGCAAGGCTGCGTAACGGAGCCCATGCCAGAACGCAGCGCCGGTTCAGCACCGGCGCTGCCGCAACGCCTGAGCGAAAGGAGGATGCCACCATGACCATGCGCGATCTCATTCCCTGGGGTCGCAACCAGCAGACGACCCCGAGCCGCTACCGCGAGGACAGCGATCCCTTCATGACCCTGCATCGCGAGATGAACCGGCTCTTCGACGACGTGTTCCGCGGCTTCGACATGGCGCCGCTCGGCGGCATGAGCCGGATGACGGGATGGCCGCAGGTGGAAGTCGTCGACAACGACAAGGATGTCCGCATCTCGGCGGAACTGCCGGGCCTCGAGGACGAGGACGTGGAGGTCCTGATGGGCGACGGCGTCCTCACCATCCGGGGCGAGAAGAAGTCCGAGATCGAGGACAAGGAGCGCGCGTTCAGCGAGCGGCACTACGGCCTTTTCGAGCGCCGCATCCCGCTGGCCTGGGATGTGGAGGAGGACAAGATCGACGCCAGCTTCAGGAACGGCGTTCTCACCGTCACCCTGCCCAAGGCGGCCGGGAGCCCGCCGGGGGTGAAGCGCATCCCGATCAACCGTGCGGGCGACGAAACCAAGCATTAGCGGCATGAGAGCCGGGCCCGGGCTGGCTGGTTAGCGGCCCGGGCCCACCCTTTGCTCGATGGAGGAAGGACACCATGGACCTAGTGACCCTCGACCGACAACCTGCTCGTGATCCGGCAGCATCGCTCCCGCCACGGGAAGCTCTCAATGGCGGTACGGCGCCCGAGGCACAGACCCTTCCCTTCAGGGATCTACAGGAGGTTCTGATGCACCGTGGCTTGGGGGTTGGCGCGAAGCGGGCCATTCTCGCGTCCTGGATCTCGGATGCCTGTGCCGTGGAGAACCTGCCGAACTGGCGCAGGCTGCCCGGGACCGGGGCTCTTGTGGCGCTGGACGACATCCTCGACGCCCTGCGGGCACTTGATGGCGGCACCCTCCACTAAGCCGGGAGGGTGCCATGGCCACGTTCAATCCGCGAGGCTGGCCACGCCTGCCGGATTGGCTCGACCCTCATCAGGGCCGCCGTAGGCCACGGGAGATCAACCGGGAAGCGCTGGAACGCTGCTGCATGGCGCTGGCGTTCTGCCTGTGCTTCGCCGCTCTCGCGCCGGTACACCTGATCCCGTTCGCGTTCACCGGTTTGCTGTTCCTGGCCGGGATTGCCTCGATCAGCCTGGCGGCCCTACGCGGGGATCAGCCGCTGACATCGCACCTGAACGTCTGGGACGAGGCGGCGCTTCTGTTCACGATGAGCCTTGGCCTGCGCCTGTCGATTGGACCATGGCCGGCCAGCTGACTTCCCAATCCGTCATTGATCGACTTGGATCTGGAGGAGTGCAATGGAGCAGCAGACGATCAGGACCAGACAGTCCCAATCACCACCGCCATTCCTGACCCGGGAACGCCATTGATCTAAGCGAGCAGGGGAGGGCAGTTCCAAGCACCCCATTAGCCAGTCGCGTCCAGTAACTCGCGAGTGGGCAGCCGGCACAAACCCTCCTGGCGTCGTGCCATGGGCGTCCTGGCTGCGTGCCCGCGTCAGCCGCCGTGAGGCTCCCTTCCTGCCGGATCTCGACTGGGCGTTCGTCAACCCGGCGTCCGTCTTCGCCTCGCCTCATGATGTCGTGCGCCATCCACGGCTGACGATCGACTGCAAGCGCGAGATCTTGCAGCGCTGGGCGTGGGACGAGTATCTGCTTGATCTCGCCAACACCGAGGGCATGCCGGAAAGCGAGCCCTCGCGCCTGGAGGAGGTCAAGGCCGCCCGGCGGCTGGTCAACGCGGAACGCAGCCCCGACCCGGCAGCCCCAGCGGCTTTCTTTGTTCTCTACCACTGGGACGAAGCCCTTGCGGCTTAGGGGCGGAGACCCTGGACCGGATTTGTCTCGCTCACGGCCAACCTTGGGTGTATAGTGAAGCTGTCGCTCAGGTGGAGCACGGCCATGACCCAAGCCGTTCACCAACACAGACGTCCCGCTTTCCAAGAAACAGATCGCAGCCGCTCTGCCCATCACAAGCGTCTGCGGCTCCAACATATCTATTCCCATTCCCACGCACAGCACCTTGCCCTCGTGCAGGAGATCCGCGCACGGCGCCGCTCGCAGTTCATGCGGAACCAGCTCTCGGCCTGTCTGCCGCACCTGCGGAACTTTGCCTTGCATCTGACACGCGATCCGGTCCGGAGTGACGATCTTGTGCAGGATACCCTGCTACGGGCGTGGGCGGGCCTCGACCGCTTCCAGCCTGGGACCAACCTGGAGGCGTGGCTGTTCACGATCCTGCGCAACAGCTTCTATTCCGAACTCCGTAAGCGCCGGCGGGAGATCGAAGACCCGGAGGGTGGCTTTGCCCGGCGCCTGATGGTTCAGCCTGAGCAGGAGTCCAAGCTGATGCTGGATGACCTTCAGGCGGCGCTGATCCGGTTACCATCCGGGCAGCGCGCCGCTCTCCTCCTGGTGACCGAGCAGGGCAAGACCTACGAGAACGCGGCGGCTCTGTGCGGTGTGGCGGTTGGCACGCTCAAGAGCCGAGTCAACCGTGCCCGCACCCATCTGGCTGCGATGTTGCAGATGGAGGACCGGCACGATCTCGGCCTGGATCGGCTGATGCGGGCCGCACTGCAACACCTGAAAAGCACAGATGGGTTATAAACCTGGTCTTGCGTCGCAGGATGTTCCTGTCGGGCTGAACGTCCCAGAGGAGGCCTGACCGCACCGTTAGCTGACTAGGCTTGGTCCCACGGCTGAGCGGCGAATATTTCAGCCGGCTCCCGATCTTCTTCGCACGCGAGTGGAATCACCTTTGTGATCTGCCCGGCACCAGAACTGTCCTGAATAATCCCCTATTATCACAAGCTGTCTTGCTGGATATGCCCAAAGGTCGAGATAGGGGTCGGCGAACGTTAAATCACGCTGGCAGGGCTCTTCAGGGTCGGTTGGGAGACCACAGATGGCACTTGATGGTAGCGGAGTCGATCCATCGCAGTACTTGAAGCAGCATCAGAAAGCATTCTGATCTGGAACGGCCTGGCCCGATCATCGTCTATGCTAACCCCGCTTTTGAACAGATGACGGGATGGACCGCGCGCGAAGTGATCGGACAAACGCCCAGTATCCTTCAAGGTGCGAGCACTGACCTTTCGATCTTTCGTCGTGGACACAACCGTCATGAGGCGCTCGGCTTTTGTCATCGGAGCCTGCCAGGGAAGGTCAGACACTGTAAGCTCAACAGGCCGCGCTGACGCGAAGGGTCTACAATCCGAAGTCGTCCCGAAATC
>NZ_JAMXFI010000104.1:0-28046 GCF_025460875.1 Microvirga yunnanensis | reverse complement strand
TCAGCCACCCGCACCCGCAGATCGAGAGAATAGCAGTGACCCATGATCCACCTCCCGTTCCACAGAGTGAATCACAGATCTCACCAAGCCAAAACCCCGGGAGTCGGATTTCCTGTCCGGTGCTCTAGGCTGCGGCGCGCGAGCGATCCGGATGCTCTTCCCCCACAGCGCGTTCAAGCGCCATCAAAAGAACTCCGATGTCTTCATGTAGAAGATTGATGGCATTGCGAGCGTATTCGCGGAATTCTTCCTTGATGATTTCAGCTTCGCCATCCCAAAGGAAATCTTCATGCTCGGCATCGTAAAACGCGCGAGCGACCAGCTCGACCTGATAATCCATGTATGCCCCACTGCACCGTTCTGGTGATTTGTTTTCAATCTGATCCTGCGACGCCAATACGCTTTCACATCGTTGGGCGTGTGGTCCGCCATCAGGACGAGATCAGGCTTACAGCCGGGCTCGACTGATCCGCAACTCGCCACAAGGGCTACCCCCTTGGGAGTAGCGAGCGAGGCGACAACCTAAGTGCATGAGGCGATTCGCGGATTTCAGCCAGAAAGAAGGAGGGGGCTGGCGAAGAATCTCTACTCCCCCGGAACCAGGGAGCGCGGATTCTCCTGTGCAAAGTCGAGATTACCGGTCGCCCACATGGCCGCCTGAGTGCGGTTGGAGGCCTTCACCTTCCGCAGGATGGCTTTGATGTGGACCTTCACCGTGGCCTCGGCGACACCGAGTTCCCGCGCGATGACCTTGTTCGAGGCCCCCTGCGTGAGGCAGCGGAGAATCTGGGCCTCGCGGTCCGACAGCTTGTTCTGGAGCGCTGCGGGATCGTTGGCCGGTGCGGGGGCGCTGCTGTGGCTGAAACGAGCCCGGCCCTGCCGGACCTGTTCGAGGAGCGTGAGCCCGATCGAGGCCGGGATATAGGTTTCTCCGAGGATCACGATCTCGAGGGCCTTGACCAGGGCATGCCGGTCCATGCTCGTCGGGCAGAACCCATCCAGCCCGGCGCGGCAGAGTTCCATGACGGTTTCGGGTTCCATCGCGTCCGCCAGAACGACCACCTTGGCGGACGGGCACCGCGCCTTCAGCTCCTCTGCGGCGGAAGCATACTCGACGACCGACCGGCTGTCGCAGATGATGAACAGTGCAGGCTCATCGTCGGCGAAGGCTGGCATGGTCGAGAGATCCTCATATGCCTCTCGCGAGATGGTGAAGCGCGTTCCTGAGAGGATGTGGCTGATGCCGGTGCGCAGGAGGAGATTCTGACAGATCAGGACCGTAGCGACATTCTGGAAAGGGTCCTGAGCAATGGGAAGAATCTGCTCCTTGTAGACAACATCGTGTCTCATCTTTGCTGTGCCCCCAAATAGCGTTCTGCGATGTACCATGTCGGATCGTTTCGCCGTTCACAGATGACGTGGGGCGGGTGAGCCTTTGTCGGAAGCCGGCGGATCCGGGTAGCCGATCCGCGATCGGATCAAGCGTGGCGACAACATTCCGTAGAGGGATTAGTTCCTTGAGGCCATCGTCCCGAAAGGGGTAACTCTCCGCCTGGTGGAGCAAGACGACGGAGCCGTGCTGCCCTCTGTCGATCCAATGAGGTTGCTGCATTCTCCCGGCAATCCGCTGTTCAACTGGCCGTGACGGCCGAGGAGTCGAGGTAACATTGCATCTCCTTCGAGGCCCGACGGTCGAGCAACCGGGTTATCTGTTCCTGCGAAAGCGCCCTGGAGAACAGATGCCCTTGCATCTCGTTGCAGCCGGCCGTGTGCAAGAACCTCTTTTGGATCTCGGTTTCCACACCTTCGGCCGTGACGGTCAGGGACATGGCATGCCCGAGCGATACGATCGCCTTGATGACGGCTGCGGCCCTGGTTCCTTGGCCCAGGCTCTGGATGAAGGAGCGATCGATCTTGATCTTGTCCACCTCGAAGCGGTGAAGATAACCCAGGCTCGAGTAGCCCGTGCCGAAATCGTCGAGAGCGATGCGGAACCCGGCATCTCTCAGCGTGCGGAGCGCGTCGGTCGACCCACATTCCTCATCCAGCAGAACGCTCTCGGTCACCTCAAGCTCGATCCGGCCTGGATCCGCTCCACAGTCGCGGACAATCGAGATCACGTGATCGGCGAAGCCGGAGGATCGGAATTGAACCGGCGAAAGATTGACGGATACGAAGACATCGGGCCAGCGTCGGGAGGCAAGGCAGGCCTGACGCAAGATCCACTCGCCCAATTGGGCGATCAAGCCGGTTTGCTCCGCGACCGGGATGAACTGGCTCGGCTGGATGTATCCACGCGTCGGGTGCCGCCAGCGGGCAAGAGCCTCCACGCCGACGATCGTATCCCCGCTGACTGCGATCTGCGGCTGGTAAGCAACCTCAAGCCCCTCGCCGCTTGCAAGCGCGACGCGCAGCTCTTCCTCGATGATCCGGCGCAGCGTGACGGTCTCATCCATCTCGGGCGTGAAGACCCGGTAACAGCTTCGCCCCTCGGCCTTGGCGCGGTAGAGAGCGATATCGGCCTTTCGCAGGAGTTCGCTGCGACCGGTTCCGGCTTCGGGAGAAAGAACGAGGCCGATGCTCGTCCCGACGAAGATCTGGTTGCCCATGATGTCATAGTGCTCATGAGACAGTGCAAGGATCCGCTCGCACAGCGTCTCCGGTCCCTCCATTCCGGGCGCACAGACCTGCACGATGGCAAACTCGTCGCCTCCCAGGCGGGTGATGGTGTCGTCGCTCCCGACCAGTCTGGACAGGCGGATCGAAAACTCCCGGATGAGGCTGTCACCCGCAGGATGCCCAAGGGTGTCGTTGACATGCTTGAAGCGATCGAGATCCAGCATCAGCACGGCGACCGTCTCACCATCCTGCCGGCGTGCGATGGCATGGTTGAGACGGTCCTCGAACAGCGCCCGGTTGGGCAGTCCGGTCAGCACGTCATGAAAGGCCAGATGATGGGCCTGAGCCTCGCTGGCCTTCAGCTCGAGGACGGTTCTTTCCAGAGCCGACATCGATTGTCGCAGGCGCCGCACGAGCGCGCCAAGCAGGAGGAGAACGATCGTCGCCGCAACCGCCATGGCGGGTCCGACGGCTTTGAGAAGCCGGTTCCCCGGGAGCTCCGGCTTCCAGACGAAATAGCCGATGAGGTCACCGATGTCCGAGCGGATCGGCACCGATATCTCACCGGCTCTCGGATTGTCGACGACGGAAAAGCGCAATCCATCGATCAAGTTCTGCTCGGAGATGCGCTTGATGAAGTTTCCGTCGAGATATCGGATGCCGACCAGGAGGAACTCCTTGTCCTCAGGATATGGCACCGCATCCGATTCGGGGACGATCTTCATGATGCTGACCGCCGCAGGCCGACCCAGCAATTCGAGAAGATGAGCGTCGTAAACGGCCTTTCCGGTGATCAGGTGCGACGCTTCCGCATTCTCCGCCACATGCTCCCGATGCGGAGAGTCCGCCGCCCCGCGGATTCCCGCGACGAGGCTGCCGAGACTGTCCCGGACGCGCTCGAATTCGTGGTTCGAAATGCGCGTTCCATCGATCACCGCGTTGACCGGCTCGTTGCGGCCGTCGAGGATGTAGACCTCCTCCTGCCCGAATGTGCGGCTGAGCCAGACCCCGATATTCGCGTCGATCCATTTCAGATCCATCGGGCTCTTGCCGAGCTCGATGATGGCATCGTCCCAGATGGCGACCATCTCCTGCTCTCGCGCGAGTTCCTGAACCACGGCACGGATGCTGCGGTCCATCACCCGAAGCTGGCGCTCGGCGGAGACGTCGTTGCTCTTGTCGACCGCCCAGAGAATCGACGCGGCCCCGAGGGACAGGGTCGCCGCGGCGACGAAGAGAACGGGCAGGAGGACGCTGCGGATGAAAGGCAGGCCCGCACGATGAACGGAAAGGATCGAAAGAATGCTCTTCAACACGTCGGCACCGGAGCGATCGCCGGCGTTTGCTCGACCGAAAGGTCGCGACGGAATCGCGTTGAATGAATGTCTGAGGAATGGAAACCGTCGGGTTCTCACCGACCTGGCAGGAGGGCATCATGCCTTTGAGTCGCGCGCTGTGCGGGCGATATCTCAACCTGCCACAAGTTCATGCTGGCGATAACAGCCTTCTATGGCGGCCCTACAAAGTCATTAACATGGGTTAGGCTGCAACAGGTCTCCGATTCTATAGTTAAAATCCGTGCCCGTCGGCATGCCTGGAACCCATGAGGTGCCGTCCTGTGGGTGACGGCGTCGATGATCCGAACGTTCCGGCCCGAGGGCCGGGTTCGGCTCACTCGGGCTGCGCGTGATCTTCCAGCGCCTGGATGAGCTCCATGCACTTCTCCGCCACGATGCCGGAGACCTTCGGATCACCGTGGTAGTGGCGCATGGCGACGGCATTCGCCTGCTCGAAGAGATCCGTCAGATTTCCGGATATGAAGGGACGGGAGCTCGGAAACGCGAAGGCCTTGGGCTCGGAGCGCGACTTCGATCGCGACGGACGCTTGGGCTCGAAAAGCGTCAAAACTTCACACCGGTCGGCAATCTTCTTGAGATCCTTGAACGCGATGATCTCGGCCATTTCCTACTCCACGCAATACATGGGGCCCTGCCTTATCCTCTTCTGACGCAGAGGTCATGGGGCTTACCCGAAAAACGAGCGGTTCATGAAAACCGTTCCCAAGAATAATCGCACACGCCGGCAATGTGACCTTTCTCTTCCGAGTTACGATCTTTGAACCCCATATCCTGCCCGACGGGTCCGAACGGCGCCGGGCCGCGTCTCCCGGCGCCGCACCGAGGGCCTCCCGCCCTAGCCGCCCGAGCGAGAATCAGCGCTCCCACGAATGACGCGGCCCTGTCGGCTGCCTCGCCCCGTCGATGCTCCAAGCACCCGGGCCGGTGAAGACGAACAGCAGGAACACGAAGCAGTACAGGATAGCTGCATCGCCGCCGTTCAGGGCCGGGTATGGGCTCTGGGGCGCATGAAACATCCAGTAGGCCACAGCCATTTCGCCGGCGAGGATGAAGGCGACGGGCCGGGTGAACCACCCGATCAGGATCAGAAAGCCTCCGGCCAGCTCCAGAACGGCGCCGATCCCGAAGAGCGAGAGGAGCGGCGGCATTCCACCCTCGGGAGGGGCCGGGAAGCCGAACAGCTTCTGCGTTCCGTGCTCCATGAAGATCAGCGCCGTGACGATCCTCAGGACGGCCAGCGCGTGGGGCGACCAACGATCGAGAGTAGCGGACATGCGGATCAGACCTCCTGCTTGTGATCGGCCCTTCGAGGCGGGCTCGGATTTCGCCGTTCGGGTTATAACGCGGTCGGGAGGGACGACCATCGGGTCTCCTCGAAGACTCCCGCGACGCAACAGAATGACGCATTCCTCACGCTAAAGTGAGACCTCCGCATCGGTCCGTGAGACGATCCAACCTTGCCGAGGGACAGATTCGTGTCAGCTTTCTCCAAACGAATGGAGGTCGGAATGGGTGTCAGGCATCTGGGCATTGTCACGGCTCTCATGGCGGCATCGCTCTGGCTGCCGATTTCCGGCGCACGGGCGGAAACGGAGGTGGACGTCGCGCTCGTCCTGGCGGTGGATGTCTCGCGCTCCATGGATCCCGACGAGCAGGAACTCCAGCGCCAGGGCTTCATCGAGGCCTTCCGCTCACCCCAGGTCCATGACGCGATCCGCAACGGCATGCTCGGCCGGATCATCGTCACCTATTTCGAATGGTCGGGCGTCGACTACCAGAACGTCATCGTCCCGTGGACAATCATCGACAGCCCGGAGACGGCCCTGAAATTTGCCGACGGTCTGCACGACAACCCGATCGGGCGACTGCGGCGAACATCGATCTCGGGCGCGATCGATTTCGGTGCGAAGCTGCTGGAGCAGACGGGCGTCGAGCCCGTCCGGCGCGTGATCGACATTTCGGGCGATGGTCCCAACAGCAGCGGGCGGGGCGTCGCCGCGGCCCGCGACGAGGCCGTCGCGAAAGGGATCACCATCAATGGGCTTCCCATCATGCTCAAGCGCCCGAGCGGGTTCGGCGACATGGAGAACCTCGATCTCTACTACAAGGGCTGCGTCATCGGAGGCGAAGGCGCGTTCCTCGTTCCCGTTCGGGAGCGCCAGCAATTCGCCGACGCCATCCGCACCAAGATCATTCGCGAGATCGCGGCTCTTCCCGACAGCTCCCTGATCCGGACGATCCAGGCCGAGGTGCCGGCCAACTGCATGGATGGGGAGCGCGGGATGTATCGCTGGGACCGGAACTGACGGATCCGCTTCCCCGCGGCGGCCCTACTCGGGCGTGATGTTGGCGGTCCGGATGACCTTCTCCCACTTCGCACTTTCATCCCGCATGTAGGCGGCCATCTCGGCCGGAGAGCTCTGGAGCACGTCGATGCCGGCGCCGATCAGCTTGTCCCGGATCTCCGCCTTGGCCACGGCACCGCGATAGGCGTCGTTGAGCTTGGCGACGATCTCGGCCGGGGTATTGGCCGGGGCGACGAAGCCCTGCCAGGCCCAAGCCTCGAATTCCGGGTGATCGGCCGCCACCGGCGGCACACCGGGAAGGCCGGCGAACTCCTTCGGGGAGGCGACCGCGATGGCCTGGATCGGGCCGGAGAGCTGCGAGCGCGCCGTGGCGAAGTCGATGAACATCATGTCCACCTGCCCGGCCACGAGGTCCTGCACGGCCGGGGCGGCGCCACGGTAAGGCACATGGGTGAGCTTGATCCCGGCGGCCTGCGAGAGCAGCTCCGTGGCGAGGTGGAAGGGGCTGCCCAGGCCCGGTGTCGCATAGTTGATGCGGCTGGGGTTCTTCTTCGCCTCGGCCACGAGCTCGCGGACCGATTTCACCGGCAGCTTGTTCGTGTTGACGAGGAGCACGAGGGCGAAGCGGCCGGTCAGCGAGATGGGCGTGAAATCCTTGGTGGGATCGAAGGACAGCTTCCGATACAGGGTGCGGTTGGTCGCGAAGGTCGCCGTATCGCCCAGGAGCAGCGTGTAGCCGTCGGGCTCGGCCCGCGCCGCCGATTCGGCCCCGATATTGGTGCCGGCCCCGGGCTTGTTCTCGATGACGAATTGCTGGCCGAGCTGCTCGCCCATGGCCCCGAAGGCGAGACGGGCGAAAAAGTCCGTTCCGCCGCCGGCCGCATAGGGAACGATGACCCGGACCGGCCGGGTGGGATAGGTCGATTGGGCGGAGGCGGACCAGGGCGCCACGGCCGCGACGGCCGGTGCGGCGGCCAGGGTCCTGAGGATGCTGCGTCGGGTCGGATTCATGGCGTTCTCCCGGATGTGGGTCCCGTTACAGGGTTCAGGCCTCTCGCAGCAGATAGCGGACCCGAAGGCCGCGACCAATGCCGACTTAGCGCATCGGACGGAAAAGTGGACCCGGTTTTCCGCCTCATCCGATGCGCCGATCAAGAGAGGGAGCCTCGGATGAATCCCAAAAGTGGACACCACTTTTGGGTCCGAGGCTCTAGGTTGAGGATCACCCCGCCGGGCGCCCGGTCGCGCTCGGTTTTTTGCCGCTCCGGCTGAACATGGCGGCATTCCCTGCATTCTCCCCATGAGCGACGAAAAGCCATCCATGACAGGAGACGACGCATGGGCGTGAAGAAGGAAGAAGACGATCTGGTCGATGCCGGCTCAGAATACTCGTTACCGGCCAGTGACCCGCCATCCTATATGGGTGGCTCGGCCGTCGCCGGCCCTCCGCCGCAGAAGGAGCCGGCACGGGAGCCCGTCACCAAGGCGGTCTCCAACCCGGACGAGGTGAAGCCGGCCGGGGACGCCCCTCAAGGGACGGATCCTGCCGAGACGGGCGACGCGCCCAAGAAGCATTCCGGCGGAAACAACCCGTAGCCTGCCTCGAGGAGGCAGGCTATGAGCGGCGGGGCGTGGCATGCCTCAGGTCACCCGGCACTCGATCATCACTCTGCGCGATGTCATTCGCCTGCTTGAGAGTGAGACATCGGAGCGCCTTCAGCTCGTCACGACCGAGGGCGCGATGTCCTGCCGCCATCACCCGGCACGGGGCGCAAAAGCCATCCTTTGGGTATTCGGGGCCGGAGGTGGCCTCGGCGGCCCGGCGGGCGGTCTCTACACGCGCCTCGGGGCCGAATTCAGAGAGAGCGAGACGGCATCGCTCGAACTGGACTACCGTCGCCCCGGGCATCTGGACGACTGCGTCCTGGATGTGATGATCGGTCTCGCCTACCTGGAAAGCATCGGCAAGGATCGCATTGTTCTCGTCGGACATTCGTTCGGCGGCGCCGTCGTCATCAACGCAGGCGCCGCCAGCGACGCTGTGATCGCGGTCGCGGCGCTGAGCAGCCAGACCGCAGGCACGCAACCCGTCAGCAAGATCAGCCCGAAACCCGTCATCTTCATCCATGGCGAAAAGGATGAGATCCTGCCCCCGTCCTGTTCGCGGGATCTTCACGCCCGAGCCGGCGAGCCCAAGGAGCTCATCGTTTATCCCGGCTGCCTTCACGGTCTCGACCAGTGCAGGGAAGCTCTCGACCGGGATCTGTCCCGGTGGCTTCGTCGCGTCCTATCCGATTAGCCCGCCGCCTGCGCTTCCATCGCATGGCTCTTCTTGACGTGGGGACCTCGGTCGGGCGACGCTTCGCCAGGTCGAAGGCGTCGCCGGAACTCAGCACGTGCATCCAGACGTCGTCCAGGCGTCACGGCTCCTTCATCGAACCTTCATCTGGGCAGTGGCATCTGCGAAGGGTGACCCTAAAATGGTCCTTGATCCCGTCCCGGGATCGACGAAGCATTCGAGACCTGGCCCATCGAGGGCCGCTCAAGGAAGTGATCTGCACCGATGGCGACCACCCGTACCCCGACGACTCCCTATTCCGATCAGCGCCCGGGCACGTCCGGCCTGCGCAAGAAGGTCACGGTCTTCCAGCAGCCCCGGTACGTGGAGAACTTCATTCAGGCGATCTTCGACACCGTCGAGAACAAGGACGGTTCGACCCTCGTGATCGGGGGCGACGGGCGATTCTTCAACGAAACCGTGGTCGCGACCGCGATCCGCATGGCAGCGGCGAACGGCTTCGGGCGGGTTCTGGTCGGCCAGAAAGGCCTCCTGTCCACGCCGGCCGCCTCCTGCGTGATCCGCAAGCACAAGGCCATCGGCGGCCTCGTGCTCTCGGCCAGCCACAATCCGGGCGGACCCGACGGTGATTTCGGGATCAAGTTCAACATGGCCCACGGCGGGCCGGCGCCGGAATCCTTCACGGAAGCCGTGTTCAAGCGCGCCAGCGCGATCACGGAATACGCCATCGTCGAGGGGGCCGACATCGACCTCGGCCGCATCGGGTCGACCATGGTCGGCGACATGACCGTCGAGGTGATCGATCCCGTGGCCGACTATGCGGAGCTGATGGAGCAGCTCATCGACTTCGAGCGGATCGCCGAGCTGTTCCGGTCGGGCTTCCGCATGCGCTTCGACGCGTTGAGCGCCATCACGGGCCCCTATGCGAAGGCCATCCTCGAGGACCGCCTCGGAGCGCCGGCGGGAACGGTCGTCAACGGCGAGCCCAAGCCCGATTTCGGCGGCCACCATCCCGATCCGAACCCCGTCCATGCCCATGACCTCATGGAGTTGATGGACGGGCCCGACGCGCCCGATTTCGGCGCCGCCTCCGACGGCGACGGCGACCGCAACATGATCGTGGCGCCGAAGCTGTTCGTCACGCCGAGCGACAGCCTCGCCATCCTGACAAACCATGCTCATCTCGCCCCCGGCTATGCGAAGGGCCTTGCCGGGGTGGCGCGCTCCATGCCGACGAGCCGGGCCGCCGACCGGGTGGCCGCAAAGCTCGGCATCAACTGCTTCGAGACGCCCACGGGCTGGAAGTTCTTCGCCAATCTTCTGGATGCGGGCCTCATCACCCTCTGCGGCGAGGAGAGCGCCGGCACGGGCTCGAACCACATCCGCGAGAAGGACGGCCTCTGGGCCGTGCTGCTCTGGCTCAACATCCTGGCCGTCACCAAGAAGCCGGCCGATCAGATCGTGCGCGAGCATTGGGCCACATTCGGGCGCGATTACTATACGCGCCACGATTACGAGGAGCTCGAGACCGCGCCGGCCAATGCACTGATGGATGCCCTCCGGGCGAAGCTTTCCACCCTGCCCGGGCAGCGCTTCGGCGGACTCACGGTCCAATCGGCGGACGACTTCGCCTACACGGACCCGGTCGATCGATCGGTGACGCCGAAGCAGGGGATCCGGATCCTGTTCGCCGAGGATGCGCGCGCCGTGTTCCGCCTGTCGGGAACGGGCACGTCGGGCGCCACGCTCAGGGTCTATCTCGAGCGCTTCGAACCGAATGCGGAGCGGCACGACCTGGCGACCGCCGAGGTTCTGGCGCCCGTCGTCCAGGCGGCCAACGAGATCGCCGAGATCGCGAGCCGCACGGGCCGCCGCGAGCCCAGCGTCGTGACCTGACGCCGCCTAGAGCATCGGCGACCCGGAGGGCCGCATGATGCGCTAGAGCCTCGGACGTGAAAAGTGGACACCACTTTTGGGATCCATCCGAGGCTCCCTCTCTTGATCGGCGCATCGGAAGAGGCGGACCCAGCGGGCCGCGCAAGCGAAAACCGGGTCCACTTTTCCGTCCGATGCGCTAGTAGGTCTCCCAGAGGCCCGGCGTCGCCAGTTCGAGCAGGTGGCCGTCGGGGTCGCGGAAATACACGCTGGTGCCACCACGGGACCAGGTTGTCCGGCTCTCGACCGGGATCCCGCGCTCCTGCAGCCGCGCCTCCCAGGCGCCCAGCTCATCGCCGGAAACCGCAAAGCCGACATGGAGCGGTCCCGCGCCATCATGGGCCGGGATCGTCCCGCCCGGGGTGGGCATCGGCTCGTTCGAGCCGCCGCGCAGGAACAGGAGCAACACGCTCCTGCCGCCCACGTCGAAGGCGCACATGCGCCGGTTGCCGAACAGCAGCCTCAGGCCGAGGTCAGCCTCGTAGAAGGCCCGGGCCCGCGGCAGGTCGTCCACGTAAAGCGCTGTCTCGAGAATGGCGTTCAGCTGGGGCATCTCTGGCCTCTTGAAGATCCTTGCCTGCCTGAATTATGGGCTCGCGCCCCGTTTTTCACCGCCAATCGGCTTGGAATCCCGTCCGTTCAAGGCGGCGAAAAATTGGGCATGAATGCTGACCTTTTGGTCTTGAAACAGGGCGGCGCGGCGCTTAATTATTGCAATGCAACACGGCGATTGGCGTCGCAGCGTTGCTGCCCTTCTTGGGCGTTTCCTCCCTAAACTTCGGGCCGTTGGCAACAACGGCCTTTTTTCTTGCCTGACGCCCGAGGACCCTGTCACCCCGGAGCCGGAACATCGGGTGACCCCGGCGGTTTTCCCTCAGCGGAGCCCCCGGAGAGATCAATGTCCACCCGTTCAGATGTTCCACACAACGCCGACACTCCTCCGACGCGCACGGTCAAGCCGATGGATGCGCCGCCTCTGACCAAAGGCTCGACCACGGCGCAGCTGAAGGGCGACATCAACAGCGGCCGTACGGGCGACAAGAACGCGGTGTTCGATCCGGGCCTCTCCTCGCTCGGCACCGATGACGAGGCCGGCGGCACGCCGCCCACGCCGGAGCAGGTCGATCAGGCCCGTCACCAGGAATCCTCCGCCCGCTGGAAGGACGGCGCCGAGAAGGACAGCTACGCCCATCGGGACTCGCGCAAGGCCCTTTATGCCTTCGTCGGCTTCATCGGCCTGGTGCTCGTCCTGTTCGTGGGCGCCTTCTCGATCTTCTGATCGTCATCGAAGCGGCACCACGCTGTCGCGGATCACCAAGTCGGTCTCCAGACGGATTCGCTTGGGC
The DNA here is from genome assembly GCF_025460875.1 of Microvirga yunnanensis. Lineage (NCBI taxonomy): Bacteria > Pseudomonadati > Pseudomonadota > Alphaproteobacteria > Hyphomicrobiales > Methylobacteriaceae > Microvirga > Microvirga yunnanensis. Next base: position 16,183 of record NZ_JAMXFI010000104.1, on the reverse strand, counting down.
GATGGCCGCCCCTGCAGCAGATCGATTAGGGCCGAGGCCGCCGCCTGTCCCAGTTCCCTGCGCGGCTGATGGATCGTGGTGAGGGACGGCTCGGCCACGGCGGCAAACTCGATATCGTCGAAGCCGGCCACCGAGATGTCGTCGGGGACTTTCAGCCCGGCGGAGAAGACGGTGCGCATCAACCCGATGGCCATTTGGTCGCTGGTGCAGAACACGGCCGTCGGTCGGGTGGTTTGCGCCACCAGGATCTGCCCTGCCCTCACGCCCGCCTCGATGGTGTAGTCCCCCGGGATGACGAGGGCCGGATCGTATGGCAGGCCGGCCCGTTCCAACCCGTCCTTGAATCCCTGGAACCGCTCACGCTCGAGGATGTTGCCCGCCGGACCGCTCACATAGGCGATGCGCTTGTGGCCCAAAGCGGCCAGGTGCTGCGTCATGCGGGAGGCGGCCGCGCGATTGTCGATCTCGATCTGCGGAATATCGGCGCTCGGGATCGCCTCGCAGAGCGCCACGAGCGGGATCGACAGGCGGGCTGGACTTCCCTCCCCGTCGCGGCTCTGCCCGAACAGATGGCCGTTGAGAAGAATGGCGCCGTCGACTCGTCCCGCCGCCGTGAAGGCTGCGAAATGCGCCTCCTTCTCGGGCGAGCCGTCGAGATCGCTGATGATCATTCCATATCCGGCTTCGAAAAGCGTTTCCTCGATGCCGCGCAGGATCTTGGAGAAGAAGGTGTTGGCCAGGTCCGGCAGAACGACCAGCACCATGTAGGTCTTCTGCGACCGAAGGGTGCGCGCGGCCGGGTTGGGCACGTAGCCGGTCTTGGCGATGGCTTCTTGAACCCGCGCCCGAGCCTCGGGGGAAACCCGCTCCGGCGTGGCGAGGGCCCGGCTGACCGTCGCGGTCGAGACATCGGCCAGCTTGGCGACGTCCTGAATCCGCGCTGCGCGGGCCGAAAACCCTGACTGCTCCGGTTCGTCCTTCTGCCCGATGTCGTCCATGGACCTCCCCCTACCATGGTTCTGTTTGACAGAAGCCGAGGTTTCGGTAAAGTTTCATGTAAACGATTACATAGGGACGTTGCCCCCTATGCAGTTCCAGCCCGCCCAATGTCCCGGCAGAGGACAGGCGGACAAACCAGGAGGAAACCAATGCCCGCTCACGCGCCGTCCAGCTGACCCTCGCCCGCACATGCCCCTGACGCCCGTCTTCCGAGCGGAGGCGAGCGATGCCGCTCATCCGGAGCCGTTCATGGAATCCGTTCTTCGCGCAGAGAACATCTCGAAATCGTTCGGACCGATCGAGGTCCTGAGCGGCATTTCGCTGGATCTGAAGCCCGGCGAGGTCCATGCGGTCATCGGCGAGAACGGAGCCGGCAAGTCGACGCTGATGCGCATCCTGTCAGGCCATATCGCGCCCACGAAGGGAGCCCTGCATCTGAACGGCCAGCCGATCACCTTCTCGGGGCCCGTGGATGCGGAGAGCCATGGCATCGTTCTCGTGCACCAGGAAATCCTTCTCGCGCCCGACCTGACGGTGGCGCAGAACCTCTTCCTCGGTCGCGAGATCCGGCGCTTCGGCTTCGTCGACGACAGGGCCATGCGCGAGCGGACGCGGGCGATCCTGCGTGAGCTCGGCACCGGCATCGATCCCGACCGGGAGGTCAGCCGCCTCTCCATCGCGGACCGGCAGCTGGTGCAGATCGCCCGGGCGCTGCTGGTGCCGCACAAGGTGGTCGCCTTCGACGAGCCGACCGCGGTTCTTACGCCGGTCGAGGCCGAGAGCCTGTTCGACATCATCCGGAAGCTGCGGTCCCAGGGCGTCGCCGTCCTCTACATCTCGCACCGTCTGAACGAGGTGAAGGCGGTTGCCGACCGGGTCACCGTGCTGCGCGACGGGCGCCACATCGCGACCCGCGACATCGAAGGCCTGGAGCCGCTCGAGATGGCCCGCCTCATGGTGGGCCGCGACATGTCAAAGCTCTATCCGGACAAGCCGGCAACCGCCTCCGACCAACCCCTCCTCGGCGTCCGCGACATGGTCGTTCCCGGCTATGTGGAGAATGCTTCCTTCACCCTCCATCGCGGCGAGATCCTCGGGTTCGGCGGCCTGATCGGCGCCGGCCGCACCGAACTGTTCGAAGCGCTCGTGGGGCTTCGTCCGGGCCATGGCGCGATCACCCTCGACGGCCAGAAGGTTCATTTCCGCGATGCCCGTGAGGCCATGGCGGCGGGCATCGTCTACCTGTCCGAGGACCGGAAGGGCAAAGGCCTGCTGCTCCAGCAGAATCTCCGGGTCAACCTGACCCTGGCGGCCCTCGAGAAATTCAGCCATGGGTCCTTCATCGACGGGGCCGGCGAGGAGACGGCGCTCGACCGGGCGATCAAGGACTTCGACATCCGCACCCGGCGACGCGATCTTCTCGCCGGACAGCTGTCGGGCGGCAATCAGCAGAAGCTGCTGCTCGCCAAGATGATGCTGGTGGAGCCGCGCATCGTCATCATCGACGAGCCGACCCGTGGCGTCGACATCGGCACCAAGGAGCAGATCTACCGCTTCATTGCCTCCCTGGCCGCCGAAGGCCGCGCGGTCGTCGTCATCTCGTCCGAGATGCAGGAACTGATCGGTCTGTGCCACCGCGTCGTGGTCATGCGCAACGGGCGCGTCGCGGGCGAGGTCGCCCAGGCCGATCTGTCGGAAGATTCCATCGTTTATCTCGCCACCGGCGTCCATGAGGAAAGGGCGGCGGAAATCGCCGCAGGCCACGCATGACCGAAACCGTCCTACGCTCGAGCGCCGAGAAGCGCCGGTTCACCATCGACATGCGGGCCCTCTCCCCCTTCATCGCGCTCGTGGCGCTCATCATCGCGGGCGCGCTGATCAACCCGGATTTCCTGACCGCGTCGAACCTGCTCAACGTGGTGACGCGCTCGGCCTTCATCGCCATCATCGCCGTGGGCGCGACCTTCGTGATCGCCGGCGGCGGGCTCGACCTCTCCGTCGGCTCCATGGCGGCGCTGACGGCCGGCGTCATGATCCTGACCCTGAACAACCTGGGTGGCGGGGACGTGGGCACCCTGGCGCTCGGCATGCTCGCGGCCATCGCCCTGAGCGCGGCCTGCGGACTGGCGAACGGCCTCATCGTCACCTTCGGGCGCATCGAGCCCTTCATCGTGACCCTCGGGACCATGGGCATCTATCGCTCGCTCGTGATCTGGCTCGCGGCCGGCGGCACCATCACCATGCGCAATTTCGAGCTGCGCGAACTCTACCGGCCGGTCTATTTCGACAGCATTCTCGGCGTTCCGATCCCGATCATCGCGTTCCTCGTGGTGGCCGCCATCGGCGCGCTGATCCTCTATCGCACCTCCTTCGGCCGCCACGTGGTGGCGCTCGGGTCCAACGAGGACGTGGCCCGCTATTCGGGCGTGCCGATCTGGCGGGTGCGGACGCTGACCTACATCATCCAGGGCATCTGCGTCGGCATCGCGGTGCTGGTCTACGTGCCGCGCCTCGGCTCGGCCACGCCGACCACGGGCCTTCTCTGGGAATTGCAGGCCATCACGGCCGTGGTCATCGGCGGCACCGCCCTGAAGGGCGGCATCGGCCGCATCTGGGGCACGGTGGTGGGCGCCGTGATCCTCGAGCTCGTCGCCAACATCATGGTGCTGTCGAACTTCGTCTCCGAGTTCCTCGTGGGCGCGGTTCAGGGTGCCATCATCATTATCGCCATGCTCGTGCAACGGTCAGTCCACCGCGGGCGATGAATCCGGTGCCAAGCCCACCGGACGAGGGAGAAAAGGCTTAGTCAACCCTTCAGGGAGGAATGAGATGAAAGCAACGGTACTGAAGATCGCGGTTGCGGCCGGCCTCATGGCCGGCGTCGCCACCGGGGCCATGGCCCAGCAGAAGAACGTGACGATCGGCGTCTCGATCCCGGCCGCCACCCATGGCTGGACCGGCGGCGTCGTCTACCACGCTCAGGAGACGGCCAAGCAGCTCGAGAAGGGCTATCCCGGCCTCAAGGTGATCGTGAAGACCTCGCCGGACGGCGCCTCGCAGGCGAACGCCCTCGACGATCTGACCTCGCAGAAGGTCGACGCCCTGGTGGTGCTGCCCTTCAACTCGGACGAGCTGACGAACCCCGTCCGCGAGATCAAGAAGCGCGGCACCCTCATCACGGTGGTCGACCGCGGCCTCAAGGACCCGTCGATCCAGGACATCTACGTGGCCGGAAACAACCCGGAATTCGGCCGCGTCGCCGGCAAATATTTCGTCGACAACCTGAAGCAGGGCAACGTCGTGATCTTCCGCGGCATCCCGACCGTGATCGACGAGGAGCGCGTGACGAACTTCGAGAAGGCTCTCGAGGGTTCGGGCGTGAAGGTGATCGACAAGCAATATGCCAACTGGAACCGCGACGACGCCTTCAAGGTGATGCAGGACTTCCTGTCCAAGCACCCGAAGATCGACGCGGTCTGGGCGTCGGACGACGACATGGCGCTGGGCATCATGGAGGCGATCCGGCAGGCCAAGCGCGAGGACATCAAGTTCGTCCTCGGCGGCGCCGGCATGAAGGACATGGTCAAGAAGGTGATGGACGGCGACAAGATGATCCCGGCCGACGTGTCCTATCCGCCGTCCATGATCGCCACCGCCATGGGCGTCACCGCGGCGCATTTCTACACCAACGCTCCCATGCGCGGCACCTACGTGCTCAACGCCCAGCTGATCACGAAGGACAACGCCAAGGAGCACTACTTCCCGAACTCGCCGTTCTAATCAGGCGACGTGGCTCTCGCCTCTCCCGCCCGGGAGAGGCGAGGCAACGGCAAGCCGCTCGACCGCCGCGCGGCTTGCCCTTGCCGATCCTTGCCCTTGCCGATCATTGCCCTTGCCGATCCTTGCCGGTTTCTGCCTTCACTCAAGCCACATCGGGAGTTCACCCATGAAGACCATGAAGGGCCCCGGCCTCTTCCTTGCGCAGTTCGCAGGTGACGAGGCTCCGTTCAACTCGCTCGACGCGATCTGCGGCTGGGCTGCGTCCCTCGGCTACAAGGGCGTTCAGATCCCCACCTTCGACCCGCGCCTGATCGACCTCCAGAAGGCGGCGGAATCGGATGCCTATTGCGACGAGATCGCCGGCATCGTGCGCTCGCACGGCATGGAGATCACCGAGCTGTCCACGCACCTTCAGGGCCAGCTCGTCGCGGTCCACCCGGCCTATGACGAGGCCTTCGACGGATTCGCGGCGCCCGAGGTGCGCGGCAACCCGAAGGCCCGGCAGGAATGGGCCGTGAACCAGATGCTGATGGCGGCGAAAGCCTCCAAGCGCCTGGGCCTGAACGCCAGCGTCACCTTCCCGGGCGCGCTCGCCTGGCCGTTCATGTATCCCTGGCCGCAGCGGCCCGCGGGTCTCGTCGAGACCGCCTTCCAGGAGCTGGGACGCCGCTGGAAGCCGATCCTCGACGCGTACGAGGACGCCGGCTGCGACGTTGCTTATGAGATTCATCCGGGCGAGGACATCCACGACGGCGCTACCTTCGAGCGCTTCGTCGATGCGGTCGGCGGACACCGGCGCGCCTGCATCAACTACGATCCGAGCCATTTCCTGCTGCAGCAGCTCGACTACCTGGCCTTCATCGACCTCTATCACGAGCGCATCAAGGCGTTCCATGCCAAGGACGCGGAGTTCAACCCGTCGGGCCGCGTCGGCGTCTATGGCGGCTACGAGAGCTGGATCGACCGCGCCGGGCGCTTCCGCTCGCTCGGCGACGGGCAGGTGGATTTCGGCGCCATCTTCTCCAAGCTCGCGCAGTACGACTACGATTCCTGGGCCGTGCTGGAATGGGAATGCGCCCTGAAGCACCCGGAGGACGGCGCGCGGGAAGGCGCCGAGTTCATCAAGGCGCACATCATCCGCGTCACCGAGAAGGCCTTCGACGATTTCGCCGCCGGCGGGACCGACGAGGCGGCCAACCGCCGGATGCTCGGCATCGACGCCGCATAAGCGACAAGGGGGCAGACACATGACGATCGCTGGATCACCGGAACAGAAGCTCAATCGCCGCCTGCGCCTGGGCATGGTCGGCGGCGGGCGCGGCGCGTTCATCGGCGCCGTGCACCGCATCGCCGCCCGCCTCGACGACCGCTGGGAGCTGGTGGCGGGTGCGCTCTCGTCCGATCCCGAGCGGGCGAAGGCCTCCGGCGAGGACCTGCTCCTGAGGCCCGACCGCAGCTATGGCGACTTCAACGAGATGGCGCGCCGCGAGCGGCGGCTGAAGGACGGCATCGACGCGGTGGCGATCGTGACGCCCAACCACGCTCACGCGGCGGCCGCGCGCGCCTTCCTGAAGGCGGGCATCCATGTGATCTGCGACAAGCCGCTCACCACCACGCGGCGCGAGGCCGATCAGCTGGCGAAGCTCGCGAAGGATTCCGGTCTGATCTTCGCGGTCACGCACAACTACACGGGCTATCCGCTCGTGCGCCAGGCCCGCGCCATGGTGCAGGCGGGCGAGCTCGGAGCCATCCGGGTCGTGCAGGTGGAATACGCGCAGGACTGGCTCGCGACCCGCATGGAGGAGACCGGCAGCAAGCAGGCGGAGTGGCGCACGGATCCGGCCCGCTCGGGTCCGGCCGGCGCCGTCGGGGACATCGGCACCCACGCCTTCAACCTCGCCGAGTTCATCGCCGGCGACGAGGTCGCCTCCCTGTCGGCGGAGCTGCACACCTTCGTGGAGGGCCGCAGGCTCGACGACAATGCCCACATGATGCTGCGCTTCGCGTCCGGCGCCAAGGGCATGCTCTGGTGCAGCCAGGTGGCGGCGGGCCTCGAGAACGGCCTGCGAATCCGCATCTACGGCGAGAAGGCCGGGCTCGAATGGCATCAGGAGAACCCGAACTATCTCACCTTCTCGCCCCTGGGCGAGCCACCGCGGACCATCCGCCGCAACGGATACGGGGCCGACGAGGTCTCGCGCGCGGCCTCGCGCATTCCCGGCGGACACCCGGAAGGCTATCTCGAAGGCTTCGCCCAGCTCTACACGGACGTGGCCGAGCAGATCGCGGCGCGCATCGAGAACCGCGAGCCCAACCCCTTCTCGCTTCAGGTGCCCACGGTCGAGCACGGGGTGCGCGGCGTGCGCTTCATCGAAGCGGCGGTGCGCTCCTCGCAGCGCAAGGCGGCCTGGGTCGATCTCTAGAGCTGCTTCCACTCACGTGGAATCATCTCTCTTCTTTGCCGAGCCGCATTTTCTGACGGTGAACCGGATCCACTTCACCGAAAAATGCTCTGATCCGCTCCGTACGGGACCGGGCGCACCGGCCCCGTGCAGCTCCCTTGAAATCGACCGCGCAATCATGACCTATAGGGTGATCACGCCCAGACGCGGACGAGACGATTTTTCAAGATGGCTTCCACGCATCAGCATCATGGCCTCGAGGACCTGAACGACACCCAGAAGCGGGTGCACCGGATCCTGTGCTCCGCGCAGAGTCCGCTCTCGGCCTATGAGGTGCTCGACAAAATGCGGGCGAAGGGCGCGGTGACGCCTCCGACCGTCTACCGGTCCCTGGACAAGCTGATCGAGAAGGGTCTGGCCCATCGGCTGGAGAGCCTCAACGCCTACGTGGCCTGCAAGCATCCGCACCAGGAGCACGACATGGCGGCTTTCGCCATCTGCGAGAGCTGCGGCCTGGTCCGTGAGTTCACCGACCCGCATATCAGCGAGCGCCTCTCCCATTGGGGCGACGATCACGCCTTCTGCACCAAGAAGGTCACCGTCGAGATTCGCGGCCTGTGCGAGACTTGCTCGAAGTGAGTCTCCCTTCGGGAACATCGGCCTTTTAGATACGTTATTCTGTATCTATTCACCGCGCTTCGCTCCCCGTCTGTGTTCAAATGCCAGATTCCTTTGCGGAATATGCACAGCTGCAAGCGCCACCGGTAATGATAGCACATTGTCAGATTCGCATTTTACCTATATGAATATATAGGTTCCGTAATAACAGGAGTGTGGCTCATGAGCACCAAGGCCCTCAGGAAAGAAGAAGAGGAAAACCTCCTTCGCCGTGCAGACGATCTGTGCCGCCAGAACAATCTCAGGCTCACGCCGATTCGCGAGCGCGTCTATCGCGAGCTGGTCCAGAGCGGCGGCCCGGTCGGTGCCTACGACCTGGTCGATCGTCTCAGCAGCGAGAAGAAGCGCCTCGCCCCGGTCACGATCTATCGCGCGCTCGACTTCCTGCGCGATGCCGGTCTGGTCCACCGTCTGGCCACCCAGAACTCCTACGTCATCTCCCACGGACAGCCGGACGTGAACGCGATGAAGATCATGTTCGTCGATTCCAAGACGGGCGAGACCATCGAGGTTCACTCGACCGAAGTTGCGGAGGCCGTCAGGAAGGCCGCCGAACAGGCCGGCTTCAAGACCGTTTCTCCGTTCATGGAAGTCGAGGGCGAGATCGCCCACTGAGCTCGGACGACGAAAGGCAGAGCCGATCCCTCTGCCTTCCGCCGCCTGAAACGCAAAAGGCCGGGCAATGCCCGGCCTTTTCTTTGTCCTGGAGCTTTTGTCCTGGAGCTTTTGTCCCGGGGCTTGAGACGAATCCCGACAGCGGAGGCCGCTCTCGGGATCGCGCCTTATTCCGCCGCCAGAGCCTGGCGATGGGGATGCGCCTCTTCGGCTCGGCCGGCCCGCACGGTCTCCTTCGAGATGAAGGTGTAGAACATCGGCACCACGAACAGCGTGAAGATCGTGCCGATCGACATGCCCGACGCGATCACGAGGCCCATGGAGAAGCGGGCCGCCGCGCCCGCCCCGCTGGCGTAGAGGAGCGGCGCGACGCCGAGCACCATGGCGGCCGTGGTCATGAGGATCGGGCGAAGACGCACGCGGGCCGCCTCCTCGATGGCCTCGCGCTTGCTGACGCCGTGCTTCTCCTTCTGCTCGTTGGCGAACTCCACCATCAGGATGCCGTGCTTGGTGATCAATCCCACCAGGGTGATCAGGCCGACCTGCGTGTAGATGTTCAGGGTCGCCAGGCCCAGGTTCAGGAAGATCATGGCGCCGAACATGGAGAGCGGCACCGACATCATGATGATGAACGGATCGCGGAAGCTCTCGAACTGCGCCGCCAGCACCAGATAGATCACGATGACCGCAAGGCCGAAGGCCATGAAGATCGAGCTGCCCTCCTGGATCTCCAGGCGCGACTGGCCGGCATAATCCTCGTAGAAGCCCTGAGGCAGGACCTCCTTGGCGATGGAGCGAAGGGTCGCCAGGCCTTCCGACGTGGTCACGCCGGGCAGCGGCAGCGCCGAGACGGTCGCCGAGTTGAGCTGGTTGAACTGCTCGATGGCGGCCGGCGCGGCATCGGTCTTGATGCTGACCAGGGCAGAGAGCGGCACCATGGACCCGTCGGAGGCCCGGACATAGTACTCGGCCAGGCGTTCCGGGTTCAGGCGGTCCTCCTGCCGGACCTGGCTGACCACGTCGTAGCTCCGGCTGTCGCGGTCGAACTTGGAGATCGGCGCGCCGCCCACGAGGGCCCCGAGCGTGGTGCCGATCTCGGAGACCGGCACGCCGAGCGCGGCGGCCCGATCGCGATCCACCGTGATGCGGGCGCGCGGGGTCTCGTAGGAGATCGAGTTCTGAACGACGATGAACTTGCCGGACTTCATGGCGCGCTGACGGATCTGCTCGGCCACCTCGAAGGCCTGCGACGAGTCGCCGATGGTGCGCAGCACGTACTGGATCGGCAGGCCGTCGCCGCCGCCCGGCAGGGACGGAGGCGCGAAGGCGAAGGCCTGGACGCCCGCGTTCTCGTTGAGGAGGTTCTGGATGTCCTGCTTGGTCACCGCGCCCTTCTTCTCGCGCTCGCTCCACTCCTTCAGCTTGAAGCCGAAGAAGCCGCCGCCGGCGCCGTCGATGCCGACGATGAGGAAGCTGTCGTCGATCTCGGGGATTTTCTCGCCCGCGTTCGTGAACTGCTTCGAGAAGGCCTGCGTGTACTCGGCGGTCGCATATTTCGGCACGTTGACGATGCCGAGATAGGCGCCCTGATCCTCTTCCGGCGCAAGCTCGGAGGAGGTCTTGGTGAACAGGAACACCGTGGTGCCGAGAAGGACGGCCACGATGACCAGCGTCACGCCGCGGTAATCGAGCGAGCCCTTCAGGCGCCGGCCGTACCAGTTCTCGAGCCGGGTGAAGGTGCGGTCCACGAAGGCGGCGAACCGGCCCTGGCCGCCATGCGGCTTCAGGAGCTTCGACGACATCATGGGCGAGAGCGTCACCGCGATGATGCCCGAGATGACCACGGAGCCTGCCAGCGTGAAGGCGAACTCCCGGAACAGCGAGCCCGTCAGGCCTTGCGTGAAGCCGATCGGCGCGTACACGGCCGCAAGCGTGACCGTCATGGACACGATCGGGACGAAGATCTCCTTCATGCCCACGACGGCCGCCTCGACGGGCTTCAAGCCTTCCTCGATGTGCCGGTGGATGTTCTCCAGCACCACGATGGCGTCGTCGACCACGAGACCGATCGCCAGCACCATGGCCAGCAGGGTCAGGAGGTTGATCGAATAGCCCAGCGCATAGAGGAAGAAGCACACGCCGATGAGCGAGAGCGGGATCGTCACGATCGGGATCAGCACCGACCGGAAGGAGCCCAGGAAGAGCAGGATCACCACCACGACGATGAGCGCCGCTTCGCCGATGGTCTTGAACACCTCCTCGATCGAGGCCGAGATGAAGTTCGAGGCGTCGTAGACGATCTCGACGCTCATGCCCTTCGGCAGGGTCGGACGGATCGAGTCGATGGCCGTCGTGACGGCGGCCGCGACGGTCAGCGGATTGGCCGACGGGGTCGGGGTGATGCCGATGAACGTGCCCTGGCTGCCGTTGAAGCTGACGATGGTGTCCGTGCTCTCGGGCCCGAGCTCCACGTCCGCCACGTCGCGCAGGCGCACCACCTGATCGCCCTGGGAGCGGATCGGCAGCATGCTGAAGGTCTCGGGTGTCTGCAGGGTGGTCTGCATGTCGAGGCGGTAGGCGACGTACTCGCTCTGCGTCTTGCCAGGCGCCGCGAGGAAGTTGTTGGCGTTGATCGCCTGCACCACGTCGCCGGCCGTCACGCCGCGGGCCGCCAGACGGACGGGATCGAGCCAGACGCGCATGGAGAAGTCGCGCCCGCCGAGGATCTCGGCGTTGCCGACGCCCTCGAGCGTCGCGAAGCGCGGCTGCACCACGCGGGTCAGGAACTCGGAGACCTGCTCCGGATTCATCTCCGTGCTGCCGAAGGTGATGTACATGAGGGCGAAGCTCTGGCCCGTGCCCTTCATGATCACCGGATCCTCGGCCTCCGAGGGAAGCTGGGCGCGGACCTGCTGCACCTTCGCGGTGACCTCGGTGAGCGCCGCGTTCGGATCCGTGTTCAGACGCATGCGCACCGACACCGTGCTGATGCCGAGGCGGCTCTGCGTCGTCACGTAATCCACGCCTTCCGCGCTCGACACGGACTTGGCGATGGGCGTGCTGATGAAGCCCTGGATCAGGTCGGCGCTGGCGCCCGTATAGGTCGTCGTGATCGTGATCGTGGTTTCCTCGACCTCGGGATACTGACGCACCTGCAGGTTCATCAGACCCTGCGCGCCGAGCAGCAGGATCAGGAGGCTCACCACCATCGACAGGACGGGGCGGCGGATGAAAAGTTCAGTGAAACTCATGGCTGATGCCTACTGACCGCTCGCGAGCTTCGACGTGTCGAGCTTCGTCACGTCGATGGAATTGTCGATTTTGACGACCGCCCCGGACTGCAGCTTGTTCTGCCCGGAGGCGACCACCTGCTGGCCCGGGTTCACCCCGGAGACGATCTCGAGAGCGCCGCCGCGGCGGCGGCCGGTCTTCACGAAGACCTGCTTGGCGATCAGAACCGGCTTGCCGTCCTTCTGCTCCTCGTCGATCGTGTAGACGTAATCGCCGTAAAGGCTGGCGATCACGGCCGTCTGCGGCACGGTCAGGACATCGGGCTGCTGCGGCAGGATCACCTCCACGTGGAGGAACTGGCCGGGGAGGATCGCGCCGTCCTTGTTGTCCTCGACGACAGCCTGGACCGAGACGAGCCGTGTCTTGGGATCGACGCGGGGGTCCTTGCCGATGACGCGGCCCTTGAACGGAAGATTGCCTTCGGTCGTACCCAGGTGGATCTCCTGGCCGAGCTTGACCTCGCTGGCGCGCTGCTCCGGAACCGTGAAGTCGACCTTCATCGACGACAGGTCCTGGAAGCTCGCGATGACCGTCCCGGGCTGCAGATATTGCCCGACATCGATCCTCGGAATGCCGATCACGCCCGAGAACGGTGCCTTCAAGGCCTTCTGCTCGATCATCGCCTGCAGCCGCGCGAGGCGGGAGCGGGCCGCCGCGAGCAGGGCGCTGGCCTGATCGAGATTGGCCTCCGTGCCGTAGCCGCGCGCCGACAGGGCCTTGGCGCGCTCGAAGCTGCTCTCGGCCGTCTTGACGTTGGCCTGGACATCCTGGATGTCGGCGCGCTCGACGGAGTCGTCGAGCTGGACGAGAACCTCGCCCTGGCGGACCTCCTGGTTCGCCTTGAACTTGATCTGGCTGACGATGCCGGCCGTCTCGAAGGCGAGCTCGACACCGTTCGCCGCCTTGGCCGTGCCGATGGCGCTGATGCTGGGAGTCCAGGTCTTCGCCTCGACCTTGGCGGCCGAGATCGTCTGCGGCGGCTGCTGCATCGTGGCGAAGAACTGGGTGATCATCTTGTCGCGGAAGAAGTTGAACCAGACCAGTCCGGCGCAAAGTCCGATTGCAAGAATGAAGACAAGAGCAACTACAATGCGCCGTTTCATAGGCTTTTTCCGAGAGTTAGGGCTCAATCCTCAAGCCCTGTACGACTATGGTGGGTGCGGCAATAGCGTAACTTTACCTTGACGCCAAGGCCGTGAGAGTGAATTTCTATACCGTCTGGACGGTTTAGTTACAAGTGCGACGACGCACGAGACAAGAGATGTAGATGCTGTTTTCCTGTACCAGAGGCCGAAAAAGTTCCCGGGAAAAGATTCTTGACGCGGCTGCAGAACTCGTCGGCGAGATCGGGGCCGGACGGCTGACGCTCGAATCCGTGGCCGAGCGCGCCGGGCTCAGCAAGGGCGGGCTTCTGTATAATTTTCCGACCAAGGACGCGCTTCTCCAGGCCATGATCCAGCGCATGATCGACCAGGTCGCGTCCGAAAAGGATGCTTTGCGCGAACAGGCCGCCCCCGGACCCAACCGCGAGGCGCGGGTCGTGACGAAGACCCTGCTGAACTTCTGCTGCGGCGGAAAGATGCAGGACATGGCCACCGGCATGATGGCGGCGACGGCCGAAAACCCGAGCCTTCTCGATCCCGTCCGTCAGGTGATCAGAACCACCCTGGAGCAGCTCAAGGCGAATTCGGACGATCTGGACTCCGCCCTGCTGGGCTGGCTCGCCACCGAAGGGCTGAGCAGCCTGGAGATGCACAAGCTCAGCCCGTTCTCGGAGGAGGACCGGGAGCGGATCGTGAAGGCGATCGACCGGCTCGTCAGCAAGGGCATCGCCCAATAGCGCAGGCGGGCCTCAGGCCATCCAGGACGGATCGTGCAGGACGTCGTCCGTGTGCTCCCCCAGACGCGGCGACGGCCGGCCCGCCACCATCGGCTGCCCGTCCATGACGATGGGCGAGCGGACGGACGGGATGGTTCCGCCCTTGGCCGCTTCGGACGGCAGGTCGATCCTCATGCCCCGGGCGACGACCTGCGGGTCGTCGAAGACGTCGGCCACCGTGTTGATGGGTCCGGCCGGGACCCCCTGCCCTTCCAGGGCCGACAGCAGATCCTCCCGGGTGAACGCCAGGGTCAGCTCCGTGAGCAGGGGCACGAGCGCGGCCCGGTGGCGGACGCGGCCCGCATTGGTCCGGAAGCGCTCGTCCTGCGCCAGGTCGGGCTTGCCGAGCACGGACACGAAGCGGGCGAATTGCCCGTCGTTGCCCACCGCCACGATCACATGGCCGTCCGCGACCGGAAACACCTGATAGGGCACGATGTTGGGATGGGCGTTGCCCATGCGCCTCGGGGACTTTTGGGACGCCAGGTAGTTCATGGCCTGATTGGCCAGCACGCTCGTCTGCACGTCGAGGAGCGCCATGTCGAGATGCCCTCCCTGGCCGGTCCGGTCGCGCCGGCGGAGCGCCGCCAGGATGCCCACGACGGAATAGACGCCCGTGAAGATGTCCACATAGGCGACGCCGATCTTCTGCGGCTCCCCTTGAGGGTCCCCCGTCAGGTCCATGATGCCGCCGAGGCCCTGGATCATGAAATCGTAGCCGGCCCGGGCCGCATAGGGGCCGTCCTGCCCGAAGCCGGTGATCGAGCAATAGACCAGGCGCGGGTTGACGGCCTTCAGGCTCTCGTAGTCGAGACCATACTTCTTCAGCCCGCCGACCTTGAAGTTCTCGATCACCACATCCGCATGGGCCGCCAGCCTGCGCACGAGCTCCTGCCCCTCGGGCGTCTCGAAATCGACCGCCATGGAGCGCTTGCCGCGGTTGCAGGAATGGAAGTAGGCCGCCGAGAGATCGCCCCCGTCCGCCCCTTCGACGAAGGGCGGGCCCCAGCCGCGGGTGTCGTCGCCGGCGCCCGGGCGCTCCACCTTGACCACGTCGGCGCCGAGATCGGCCAGCAGCTGGCCGACCCAGGGGCCCGCGAGGATGCGCGCGAGTTCGAGGACTTTGAGGCCTTCGAGCGGTTTCATGACGGTCAATCCATCACGGCGTCGAGGCCGCGCTTCAATCCGATGAAGGACAGGACGCGACGGGCGGCCAGCAGGGTGCCGGCCACGTAGGGAGCCGCCGAGGAGCCCGCATCGTGGCGGATCACGAGCCGCTCGTTGTCAGCCCCGAACACGGCCTCGCAGGACAGGACGAAGGACGGCACGCGCAGCGAATGCACCTGCACCGGCTCCTTCGCCCCGAGCGAGCCGCCGCGGGTTTCGCGGACCCCGGTCAGATCCTGGATCGGCTTCGACGTGGCGGGCAGGCGCACCTCGCTCAGGAGCTCCGCCAGCTCGCGGGCGGTCCCGGACGGCGTGTCGGGCTTCTTGGCGGAGGCGTAGTCGATGACCTCCACGTCCGGGACGTAGCGGGCCGCCTCCAGGGCGAAGCGGCGCAACAAGGTCGCGGTGATCGAGAAATTGCCGGCCGCGAGCACGCCACGCTCGGCTTCAAGCGCCCGGCGATCGATCTCGGCATAATCCTCGGCGGACAGTCCGGACGTGCCGACGACCACATGCCGCCCCTGGGCCAGCGCCGTCAGGGCATGAGCCTTGACCGCACCCGGCTTGGTATAGTCGATCACCACGTCGGACGGGGCCTCCAGGGCCTCTTCCAGCGTGGCGCTGACCTGTACCCCGAGGCGGGCAAGCCCTGCCGCTTCGCCGGCATCCCGGCCCGCCGCGCTGCGGCTGACCGCTCCCACGAGCAGGAGATCGTCGGAGGCGGCAATGGCCGCCACGAGGGCTTTGCCGACCCAGCCGGTCGATCCCGCCAAGGTGATCCGAACTGACATGCGCTACCAGTCTCCTCTCAGAAGAACGCCTGCAGGCCCGTCTGCGCGCGGCCCAGAATCAGGGCGTGCACGTCGTGCGTGCCCTCGTAGGTGTTCACGGTTTCCAGGTTCTGCGCATGACGCATGACATGATATTCCTCTTGGATACCATTGCCGCCGTGCATGTCGCGGGCCTGACGGGCGATCTCCAGAGCCTTGCCGCAATTGTTGCGCTTGACCAGGGAGATCATCTCGGGCGCGACGCGGCCCTCGTCGAAGAGACGGCCGACCCGAAGCGAAGCATGCAGGCCGAGGGTGATCTCGGTCATCATGTCGGCCAGCTTCTTCTGCACGAGCTGCGTCGCGGCGAGCGGCCGGTCGAACTGCTTGCGGTCGAGGGTGTATTGGCGCGCCCGGTGCCAGCAATCCTCCGCGGCGCCCAGGGAACCCCAGGAAATTCCGTATCGGGCCCGGTTGAGGCAACCGAAGGGTCCCTTGAGTCCGGACACGTTGGGAAGGAGGGCATCCTCGCCCACCTCGACGCCGTCCATGACGATCTCACCGGTGATCGAGGCGCGCAGGGAGAGCTTGCCGCCGATCTT